>CATYEA010000078.1 GCA_958405355.1 uncultured Lachnospiraceae bacterium | reverse complement strand
TTTCCGCAGCCGCTCTCTCCGCAGAGCAGAATACATTCTCAATCCGTATCACTGCCCTTTCCTCCTTTACATTATAACGGCTGCCTCCACAAAAACAATGGATAATACGATACAAATTCAGTCTAAAGGCCCCATATGTAACTGAATGACACTGGTTTTTTGATAAACCAAGATAACAAAACTTTTTAATTTTTTCTGTCCCAATCCGTCCAGTCGGTCCCCATCAGACAGAAAAAGACCTCCGGGCAAAACCCGAGGTCTTTGTTTCTATTTGCTCAACATATTCACATATTTCTGCCGTTCGGTTTCAGATATCTTAAGAGCTTCCATAGCCCGCTCGGCTGTCCACCCTGTACTATCCATCAGATTTCTGATGGAAGAAAGTCTTTCTTCCTCCCGTCCCTCAATCCGTGCATCATCCAGTTCTTCCCACAACCGCATATACTTTACACCCACTTCCTGATTGCTTTTCAGCATTTCAATCTGGTCCGCAAGCTTCCGTACACGTGAATTCTGAATTTCCCCATCATAATCTGCAGTTCTCTCTTTTTTCCGACAAAATATTTCACAGCCAGAACATCAGCACCGCCGTGCTTTCCGGCATATGGGCGCGGCCCACGCTGCAGCTTACGGTAACCGGAATGCTGCCGCTCATCTCTCCGCCCTGCCGTTTCCGAAAACGGCAGGCATCCAGCGGTATCCTCAATTGGCCGCCTTTAATTTCAGCCTGATGAAGCATGCCGTCCTGTTCAAATTTTAAAGAATCAAGATGCCCCGTCATCGCCTCACCATTCATCCGGGACTGAGCGCTCATCTCACGAATGGACAGATGAAGCCAGCTTCCCCGTTTATTATGTTTAAGAACCGCAGGCCGTTCAAAGCCCCGGTTGGCCATGGATACCTGCGTCCCTTCCGGATGTCCCACCCGGAACAGCATAAATTCCACCGGATAAGTGCCGTATTCCAGAACTTCACTTAAAAAATTTTTAGATGTATTTTCTTTTTTATCCGCCGAATGTTCTCTGCGCATTTCCCTGTCACTGCGAATCATATTTACCAGCACATGATATTCGAGATTTTCAATCATCCGTTTGACATGACCCGGAATCTCACTTTCAGCCATACCAATATTGTGGAGATACACTTCCAAATCTCTAATAAGCTTTTTATAACCGTCAAGCCACAATTTCCCGTTTGGTGTAAACGTATAATCCTTTGTCAGCAGGCCATTTTCATAACAGATTTTCAAATATCTGCTGACAGAACCATGATGTACCCCGCAAATATCCGCAATCATGGCTACATTCCCCCGTCGGTTTCCCAGTTTTTCCAATTCCATTAAGTATTGAAGCTGCTGCATGGTCGGAAGGTTTTCCCGTTTAAAATTATCACCCTGTGCCATTATCTTCCCCTCTTTACCATATATGTACATTCATCTCTCGATAGTTTCTACTTTCCGGAGGTGTATTCTCACTGTCTGAAAATCCAATCATGCCGTAGCCTTCGATAACCAACATTCTTGAACCGAAGGTAAAGGTCAGCACATCCGTCGGTATTTGAAAGCCCTCGTCGGTTCTCTCCGCCTGTTTCCAGTCGAATTCAGCCTTATACCAGAGATATTCCGGTGCCTGGCTGCTTATCTTTTTCAAGTAAAAACAGCTTTTTTCATTTTCTACTTTTAAACGTATTTCATCGGAAAAGAAATTATGTTCTTCTGCCAAAACCCGGGGATATCTTTTTTCTGCACGGTATATGCCCATACAAAAGGTATATTCCCCTTCATCATAAAAAAAACGCAGATTGGCATTTCTTACAGTACGGTCATAACTGTCGCCATATTTCATAAAATCGCAGATTCCATGAATGACTTCTCCGCTGACCACATGCTCCATCCGGCAGGCATTTTCCTCAGCACTGCTTTCATCCAGGCCGCAGATCATCTGGATGAACTGGGTCAGATGCTGATGCCGGGCCAGACACTCCGCCCCCTGGGCCTTTCCAAAAGAAGTCAGTTCCAGACCTCCGTCCTTTTCGGTTCGCTGCACATATCCATGCTTTACCATCTGCTTAATGATATAGGACAGCTCCCGCTTCGTCATATCAAATTCAATACAAACCTCCGGTATCGTTATCGATTTGCCCTCCCGCCACCAGAGATACAGAGTTTCCAGGACATCTTCCTCCCGTTCTTCTTTTGTATAAAACATATTGTGGCCGATTTCGCCGTTAAATGCTTCTTCCATCTGTGCCATATTCCTTTCCCGCTGCTCAAGCCGATATTTCCTGATTTTCAGCCATTGTGTGTTAGTATAAGCTAACCCACGTATAATATAACACAGCTAAATTTCAGCGGCAATCCGTCTTATTGAGAAGATTTCTTACTTATTTCATATTTACAAAGAACTCTTTGTAAAAAGTACAGAAAGCGCCGGCTTCCGCCGACGCTTCTCTGTATTTTTATGAAATTCTTCCGTTATCCATCGTGTAAATGACATCTGCCAGATTCATGGTGGACTTCCTGTGGGACACAAGGACAACTGTTTTTTCATGACAGGATTCTCTGAGGGATTTAAGAACAATACCTTCATTTAACGCATCCAAATTGCTGGTCGGTTCATCCAGAAGAATGAATGGCGCATCATGAAGGAAAGCCCTGGCAATACCGATTCTCTGGCGTTCGCCGCCGGAAAGAGTATCTCCCAGCTCGCCCACTTCCGTATCATAGCCCTTCGGCAATGTCTGAATAAAATCATGAATGGAGGCCTTTTTGGCTGCCTCAATAATTTCTTCCCGGGAAGCCCCCGGTTTTCCAACCGCAATATTATTTGCAATGGAATCGTGGAACAAATAAGTTTCCTGAGTTACATAGGATTCCATATCTCTCAGGTTCGATGTATTGATTTCCCGGACATCCCGGCCTGAAATGAAAATATCTCCTTTCTGCCGATCCCAGAAACGCATCAATAGTTTCAGGAAGGTTGATTTCCCTGAACCGCTGGCACCATGAATACCAATGACTTTTCCTTTTGGAATATCCATGGAATAATCCTTCAATATCTGTTCCTCTCCATAGGCAAAATCCACATGGGAAGCCGAAGCTCCGGTAAATTCTATGGTTTCTTTGCCTTCCACTTCTTCTACCTGAGGATATTCTTCCAGAAGACTTAACACACGTTCTCCACTGGCCAGCGTCTGATTCAGATTGTTGGACAGATTGGAGAGAGCTACCGTCGGTCCGAAGGAGCCCATCATGGCAATAACAGCAATCAGCATGTAATCAAAACCTATAGCGCCATTGACATAAAAGTGCAGCATCAAAAACAACATACCAAAAGAAAAGAGTAAAATCACCATATTGGTCACAGAACGCTGAGAAGCTTCCAGACGATTTAAATCCTTCTGCATTTCACCAAGGTCTTTAGAACGTTCATCCATGGCCTTCATCCGCTTTTGTCCGCCGCCATACTGGATGGTTTCATCCAGGCCGCGAAGCGAGTCCAGAATAAAACTGTTCAAATCACCAAAAGCACTGCGGAATTCCATACCCGGCGCGGCGCCCTTCCTGCCAATGACCATCGGAATCACCGCGCCGACAACAATATATCCGGCCAGTGCCACGACTCCGGCCACCGGTGAACAATGCCCAATAAAGAACACCATAATAAGAGATGTCACCACCGCAATGGCGATTGGTGAAATTGTATGGGCATAAAAAACTTCCAAAAGTTCGATATCCGATGTAATAATAGAAATCAAATTTCCCTTATCTCTGCCCTCTAATTTTGCCGGACATAATTTCCGAAGGACGGCAAATACTTTATGCCGGATAATTGCCAGCAGCTTAAAAGCAATAAAATGATTACAATACTGTTCACCATAGTGAAGCACACCCCGAAGTACCGCCATAATTACGAGAAATATAAAAATCTGTTTTGGCTCCAGGGCCGTCAAAAAATCCGTACTTCCCGGCAATATAGCAATGCCTGCAAGCACAAGAACCTCATGAACCAATGCATATCCGGCAAAAATCGTCAAAAAGATAGCACAAAGATAACCGACTACACCAAGAAAAATAGCAATAAACATAATTGGAAGCAATGGTTTGACAAGACCGATCAACTGTCCCATAATACGGAGACCGCTCCGGCGGTTCTGACCGTTTTCCTTTTTTTCCGCGCTCATACGGCCGCCTCCTTTCCATAGGCTTCCAGCTCTGACTGATAACGATATAACTGCTCATAAGCCCCTGTTTCCTCAATCAATGCTTTATGAGTACCAGACTGAACAATCTTTCCATCCTGAAGCATATAAATACAGTCCGAATCCACCACGTTTGCCAGACGATGGGATATGAGTATAATCGTTTTTGTTTTGGCAAGATCATGAATGACATCCATGATCATTTCTTCACTTTCCATATCAATATTTGAAGTCGCTTCATCAAAGATATAAACCGGAGTATCATGAAGCAATGCTCTGGCCAGAGCCAAACGCTGACATTGACCACCGGAGAAATTACTTCCCTTTTCAAGAACCGGTGTATCAAGTCCCTGCTGGGCGGTCATAAACCCAAGAAGATTCACCCGCTCCAAAGCTGACAGCATCTCTTCTTTTGAAGCATCCGGTTTACCCATGCGAAGATTTTCTTCGACAGTTCCTTTAAAAAGATAGCTGTTATGGCTCACCAGAGTAATCGTTTTCATTCGGCTCTCCTCTGTCAGTTCCGAAGATTCTACACCGCCAATGCGGATATTCCCTTTATAATTACGATTTCTCCCCATCAAAATGCCTGCAATCGTACTTTTACCACAGCCCGATGTTCCAACAAGGGATATAAAACTTCCCGCCGGCATTTCCATGGAAACACCTTTTAAAATTTCTCTTTCTTCCTCATAGGAAAAATGGACATCGTCCAGGGAAACAGACACTTCATCCGCGGTCACCTTTCCGGATACGACTTTCGGTTCCGGAATATCCAGCAGAGCAAAAATTTTATCACTGGCTGCCATACCGTTCATGGCAATATGGAAAAATGAACCGAGCAAACGCAGCGGAATAAAAAATTCCGAAGCCAGTAAAATAATCATTAATGCCCCGCCAAAGCTGACATTCCCGGCAAAAAATTCCCGAAGAGTAACGATCATACCGACCGCAGCCCCGCCATAGGCAATAATATCCATCACACTGGTGGAATTGAGCTGCATGGTCAATACCTTCATTGTAATACGGCGGAAACGCTGGGATTCCTCATCCATCTCCACTGCCTTTTGACTGTCCGCCTGGTAAATCTTTAATGTGGTCAGTCCCTGGAGATTCTCCAGAAAGCTGTCCCCCAGTTCCGTATAAATTCCCCAATATTTGCTTAAAAGTTTTTTCGCAAATTTCTGGACCGCCACAATAGATATAGGAATCAGCGGTACACAAATTAAAAGCACCAGGCTGGCCTTCCAGTTGACAAAAACCAAAATGACAAACAATGTCACCGGGGCCAGAAGACTGTAAAATAATTGGGGCAGATAACGCCCGAAATAGGTTTCCAACTGCTCTACGCCTTCGGCCGCCATCTGAACCACTTCGGAAGTGGCTACATTTTCCCTGTAGGAAACGCCGAGATGCAGCAATTTATCATATATTTTTTCGCGGAGAATCCGCTTGACATCCACGCTCGCTTTAAATGAAGCATAGGATGCCTGTCTGTCACAGAAAAATCGGACAATAATCGCGCCTGCAACAATTCCTGCATATTGCCAGACCTCCTGTATGTCCAATATCCCAAACAATGCCTTTTCAATCAAAACGGAAGCTGAATAGATCATCAGCACCTGACAAAGCAGTGACAACCACTGCCACAGCACCTGAAACACTATGTAACGTTTCACATGGGATAATAATTTCACCAATCGTGTCTTAATCATAGGTTTTCATTCCTTCTCTTTTCTTTCTTACTGCTTACAAGATGCCAGACAGCCAGCCCGGGATGATAAAATATCATTCTCGGTCCTGAAAAACGCATGACGACCCTTATGCGCTCCCGCATATCCGGCTTATAACAGTGGACCCGACAGTTGACGCAAAATGTCTTATTCGCCATAAAAGGACATTTTTCGCTGCGCTGCTTTGCATAATCCACCAGCTCCCGGCAATCACCGCAGAGTTCGCCATTCTCCATACGATGATTTTTCCGGCAATAGAGGGAAATCATTTCTTCGACCACTTTCTGTTCCCTCTTACGCTTTTTTTCAGCTTTCATACTTAGATTCATATACTCTCCTGTGTAGACAAAACTAACCTTAGCTTACTACGGTGCTATCCTTTTGTCCAGACGAAAAAGCCTTCCATTATTGAGAATTTTTACCAATAACAGAAATTTAAAAAGGCGCCCCCGATGTGCGGAAACGCCTTTACAAATGACTGCAATATTTATTTCTGTGCTTCGATTTTTTCGGCCAGATCGTTCAGATAAACCCATCGGTCCATTTTCTCTTCCAACTCTGCTTCAGCCTGGGCCTTTTCCTTCATCAGGTCATTCAGCTTTCCTGAGTTGGTGGCATTGGCCAGCATATCTGCATCCAATCCGGCAATTTTTTCCTCCAGAGCCGCAATGACATCGTCAATCGTCTCATACTCTTTCTGCTCTTTATAGGTAAATTTTAATTTGACCGGCCGGTTCTGTTTCCAGTCCTTTACCGGCTTTTTACTCACTTCCGGAACGGACACACAGGCTCCCTCTCCGGCGCGCCGCTGCTTCGCTTCCAGGTAGTCCGTATAACCGCCCTCATATTGCTGCAGATGTCCCTGACCGTCAAATTCAAAAATCCGATCTACCACATTATCCAGAAAATACCTGTCATGGGATACGGTGATGACAATTCCTGAAAATGAGTTTATGTAATCTTCCAAAATAGTCAATGTCGGTATATCCACATTATTGGACGGCTCGTCAAGGATCAGAACATTAGCTCCAAGCATCAGGACGGATAACAGGTAGAGCCGCCGTTTCTCACCGCCGGAAAGCTTTGAAATCGGTGTGTACTGCATATCCGGAGTAAAAAGGAAACGTTCCAGCATCTGGGAAGCCGTAATCCGGCCTTCCTTTGTCTGAACATATTCCCCTATATCCTTAATATAATCAATAACCCTCTGGCTTCCGTTCATCTCGGTCTCTTCCTGGGCCAGATAACCAATCTTTATGGTCTCACCAATCTCTATATTTCCGGAATCCGGCTTTTCCAGTCCGGCAATCATTTTAATCAACGTAGACTTACCGCATCCATTCGGCCCGATAATTCCAAGCCTTTGATTCCGAAGAACAATATACTCAAAATCCTGAATGAGCGGCTGACCGTCATAACTTTTGCTGACATTGTGAAGTTCGATGGTTTTCTTTCCCATCCGGGTCTCCACCGAATCCATCGCCACCGTACCATCCTGTACCGGAGCCTTGCCATTCTTCAGCGCCTCCAGCCGTTCAAGCCGTGCCCGCTGCTTTGTTGTCCGGGCCCGACATCCCCGTTTCGCCCATTCCAGTTCCATCCGAAGAATACTCTGACGTTTTCGTTCCGTCGCCAGTTCCATTTCTTCCCTCTCGGCCTTCAATTCCAGAAATCCGGAATAATTCGCCTCATAACTGTACATTTTTCCATGACTGATTTCCAGAATCCGGTTGGACACCTTATCCAAGAAATAACGGTCATGGGTCACCATGACGACTGTCCCTTTATAGTTTTTCAAGTAGTCTTCCAGCCAGGAAATCATTTCCTCATCCAGATGGTTTGTCGGCTCGTCCAGCAAAAGCACATCGAAATCTCCGGTCAGTACCTTTGCCATCGCCACCCGCCGCCGCTGCCCGCCGGACAACTGGTCCAGCCGGGCGTCATAATCCATAATTCCAAGCTTTGTCAGGTTACTCTGAATCTGCCAATCCGTCTCTGAATTTCCGTCCAAAGCAAAAGTCGCTACCGTAGCATCTTCCGGAAATTCCGGATTCTGCGGCATATAAGCGATACGCAGACCATTTTGCCGGACAATCTGTCCCTTATCCGGCTCCTCTGCATCTGCCAGCATCTTCAAAAGAGTGGATTTTCCTGTACCATTGATACCGATAATACCGATTTTATCACCCTCCTGAATACCGCAGGACACGTCATCAAATATCATCTTATCGCCAAATATTTTATGAATATGTTCAATATTCAAAACGTTCATCTGAAAAGAATCCTCCTTT
>CATYEA010000077.1 GCA_958405355.1 uncultured Lachnospiraceae bacterium | reverse complement strand
TTCGGGTAACTACCAGCAAGATAGCAATCGGCAGTCCCAGAATATAAGAGAAAATTGTGGAAACCAAAACCATATATAGGGTTCCCTGAACGCCTTCCGCGATCATCATCCAAATATCCGAACTAAATAACATAATCTTCCAACTCCTCCACTACAAGATTTTTCGAGCGCAGATAATAAATCGCCCGGTCTCCCTGGAGCTTGTCTTCAGGAAGCTGAAGAATCATATGTCCATAGGCTTTTCCATCAATATCTTTTGTATCCGCGAACATGATATTTACCGCGATCTTACACTCCATGATCAGATTGGAAATCACCGGCTCATAAGAAGACTTTCCGTCAAATACAACACGGATACATCGTTTTCCAAGCGCTGCCTGGTTTCCGCCGGATTTCTGATAAATGATCCGTTTCGCTGTTCTGGATTCCGGCTGGGTAAAGACCTTTTCAACCGTACCCACCTCGGCCAGCTGACCGTCGTCAATAATGGCCACATGACTGCAAATGCTTTCCACAACAGACATCTCATGAGTAATAATAACAATGGTAATACCGTACTGGCGGTTAATATCCTTTAATAATTTCAAAATGGACTGGGTCGTCGCCGGGTCCAGCGCACTGGTAGCCTCATCACAGAGAATGATCTTTGGATTTGTAGCCAAAGCTCTCGCTATCGCCACCCTCTGCTTCTGTCCGCCGGATAACTGGGCCGGATACATCAAGGCCCGGTCTTTCAAATCAACGATTTCCAGCAACTCATCGATCCGCTTGTCAATATCCTCTTTTTTCATTCCGGCAATCTCCATGGAAAATGCAATATTTCCCCGGACATTCCGCTGCTGCAGCAGATTAAAATGCTGAAAGATCATCGCCACTTCCTGGCGGGTCTTTCTCAATTCTTTATCGGATAAAGCCGCCAGATCCTTACCATCGATCTTTACTGTCCCGGAAGTCGGGCGTTCAAGGAAATTCATACACCGAATCAATGTACTTTTTCCTGCACCGCTCATACCGATGATTCCAAATATGTCCCCCTTTTGAATATCCAGGTTGATATCCTTCAATGCGTAAACCGTCTGCGTCTTGCCCTTGAAGGTCTTATCCAGATGTTCGGGGGGGGTCATTGGTTCCAATTCTATCATCCTTTACTTTTCTTTTATAATTGAATTGTAAAAAAAGTACTTCAACCAGGATTGTTAAAGTACTTTTTATAAGTCCTTAATTATTCTGCCTTCAGGCCACCTGTATATAATGATGCTGCCGCTGGTGGAGCAATAACATCACAGCCTCAAGCACCTGCCGGCACACTTCAACACTGTGTCTGCAGTCAATATCCTGTCCATCGGCTGCCATTTTAATATATTCGACATGGCAGTTCTTAATAAAATTACAAATATCATCTACTGAAGACATGGACATTCGAATCAATGGCTGATTCTCAATGTTCTTCTGGCTGACATAATGACGCATGGCATGCTTGAGAACCTCTTCATAGCTCACATGATCTTTCAGATTTCCTTTAAATTTTTTATTATGAGGTAATGTGAAATAATCGGCAATATAATGGGTGACAACCCCCAGGTCCTTGCACCTGGACATAGAAAGGCCTTCTTCACCATCATATTCTTCAATCACTTTACGCAATTTTTTCTCTAAAATATCAAAAGTGGTATCCATCTGATGTTTCTTTGTAATAAATGATGGAACCAGATCCGGTAACAGACTTCCAAATTGAAACATATAGGCATGGGCCATCAATGTCTCATCCTTAAATTCATCCAACATATGATTTGCAAGTGAAATATGTGATTTCTTACGCATAATGCCTCCTCTTGACAAAACCGTAACTTTAAAACCATTCCTATTGTACAATGATTTTTTACGAATGACAAGTGTAAATCTTTGATTTCCTGTTATTTCTTGACAATCATCTCTATATAAGATAGAATCTTTCATTATAATATTAAATTACAGGAGATGATTTTATTTGGATCCCACGAGTGTGGCGCAACTAATCACGCTGATTATTCTCGTACTTTTATCAGCATTTTTCTCTTCAGCGGAAACCGCGTTTACCACGGTCAACAAAATCCGTATACGAACCTTTGAGGAGGAAGGCCGTCCAAGGGCTGCCCTTATCCGTAAGATTATTGAAGAGCCTCAAAAAATGCTCAGTGCTATTCTGATTGGTAACAATATTGTCAATCTGTCCGCATCTTCGCTGACAACCACGATGATCACCCGTATTATGATGAATCTGGGGCTGGCATCAAAAACAGCTACAGCCATCGGTATATCCACCGGTGTACTGACGCTTATTATTCTGGTATTTGGTGAGATTACACCAAAATCCATAGCCACCCATTCCGCTGAACGGATTTGTTTCATCTATATCAAACCGATCTACTGGCTTACCGTCATCTTCACACCATTGATTTTTATTGTCAATAAAATTTCCTTTGGTCTGATGAAACTCCTCGGTATGCGCTTTACCGGCAAAGAACGGGTCATGACAGAAAATGAACTTTTGACAATTATTGATGTAAGCCATGAAGAAGGTGTCCTTGAAAGCGAAGAAAAAGAAATGATCAATAACGTGGTTGATTTTGGCGACTCCCTTGCGAAGGATGTCATGGTTCCGCGAATCGACATGGTTTCTGTACCTGTGGAGGCATCTTATGACGAACTGCGCAGCGTCTTTAAAAAAGATATGTACAGCCGTCTCCCGGTTTATGAAGAAACCAAAGACAATGTCATCGGCATTGTTACACTGAAAGACTTTTTCAACTACGAAGGCAGCAAAGAAGAATTCAAACTTTCTGAACTGCTCCGTGAGCCTTATTTTACTTATGAATATCAAAAAACATCGGATCTGCTTATTCAGATGCGTGAAAATTCGATCAACATCACCATTGTTCTGGATGAATACGGTTCTACAGCCGGTATTATCACTCTGGAAGACCTTCTCGAAGAAATCGTCGGAGAGATTCGTGATGAATACGATGACGATGAAGTAGACGCCATCCAGAAACTGAGCACAAGCGAATACCTTGTTGACGGTTCTACCCGCCTGGATGATATCAATGAAACCTTTGGCTGCCGCATCGAATCCGACGACTATGATTCCATTGCCGGTCATATGATCAATATCCTGGAACATATTCCGACCGAAGGCGAAGAAATCACCGAAGATTATATCCGATTTGTTATTGAAAAAATGGATAAAAACCGAATAGATACCATCCATGTTTATCTGACTGAGCCGGAGGAAAACATGGAGCCGGAACATAAATAATAGCTTACAAACAAAAACTGATAGACAGGGCTAATTTTCAAACAGCCATTGTCTATCAGTTTTTTCATACTTCTCTTTTATCTTTCGTATATTCATTTTCTTCTCTCTGCTAACTTTTTTTCCAGCTCAGCAATCCGCCTGGCCATTTCCTGCCTGACAGCCTCAAGCTCTGCATCCTTCTGCTCTAATTCCGCATCCTTCGCTTGAATCACCTGCTCCTGCTTATCAATCTTTTCCTGCATCAGGTCTACCATCAACTTGACTGTGTTCCGGTCCATCTCCAACAACTCTTTTGAAAATATTTCCATAAGGCCCTCCACATTCCGGCATAGCTCGAAAACATCTTCATACAGGGCCCGAAACTCCGGATATTCCTCGATTAATCGAAGAATCATCACCGGCTCATCCCTGCTAAAGAAAGTCAACCATGCCTCTAACCTGTTATGTATTCTTTCTCCTTCATTGTGCTGTTTTTTTTTAAAGATGTCAAGCGTTATATAAATAAATTTCTGAGGTACTTTCAGCTTAACCCCAGTATCTGATGTCTGCTCAAAACAGTGCCGGTAAACTCCGGGATAGGCCTGGAATTCCTCCGGGCTGTGTTCAAAAAGAACAATCGTGTAGACTGTTTTTATGTCACGGTAACTGAACTGCTTTTTCCGCTCATCCCGCAGCCGTTTATACTGGCGCAGCAAAAGGTCGGCCGAATAACAGGCACTCCGTTCTCCTGGAAAAAGATAGCCGATTTTCTGAACCTCTACGTTGGCAATCCGGCCGTCCTCAAACTCTACGACGATGTCCAGGACAAGTAACGAACTTTCATCCATCAGCCGAATTGTGTCATTGGGAAGGACACTCTTTACCCGGACGACCGCTCCTAAAACTTCTGACAAGAAATCACTCAGACGCTGCGGAGCATACTCCGGGTTCATGACCTCTTTGAAAAAACCGTCGTAGAGCATTTTGGCGCCCCGGGTCCCGGTACACATACCAAGAAAATCCTCCCGTTCTTCCTCCCTCCATGAGTAATAAGTTTCTCTTAAGCTTTTTTCTTCATCAATCCTTTTCAGGACTTCCTCCCGACTCCGCAGCATCGGAAAATATTTCCTTAAGTTGTTTGCCATAGGCATTTCTCCCTTCTCTTGTCGTGCTATTTTTTGAATATGTTGCTTTGACTAAAGCTTTGAATAAAAAAGATTTCGGTCAGCCAGAAGGGCCTTCCGGATATGCCTATTTTAGCATGGCAGACATCTGGCTTTCAATCATTATCCATCGGCAGGCTTTGACAATTATCTCTATTCTATATATAATCAAATTATGTTTTTCCGATTATATAAACCATCCGATTGCAAAACTTTATATGAATTATTTTATAACACCGTACATGAAGTCAATGCTAAAGATTTTGTCGGTTTTGGAGATATTGATACCCACGGATATCTGGACAGACTCTGTGTACATAAAGATTTTCAGGGCCAAGGAATCGCTTCCATCAACTGTACCACCCTCGAAAATGTCTCCAGCAGCCAGGAAATCGTGACACATGCCTCAATTACTGCAAAACCCTTTTTTGAAGAACGCGGATATAGAGTCATTCAGAAACAACTGGTCGAGCGTAATGGAATTTTTCTCATGAATTACGTCATGACCTTTTCAAAACAAATTAAAAAGGAGGAATTTGCCAATGAAATGTCCCTATTGTAACGAAGAAATGGAACAGGGATTTATAGAAAATGCCGCCGAAATAAGCTGGAGAAAAAAACTGTACCATATCCCATATGCCCGTTTTTATAAAGGTACCGTCGTCTTATCCGAAAGTTCATTTACAAGATCAGCTGCAGTCATTGCATTTCTCTGCCGAAGTTGTGAAAAAGTCATTATCGATTACAAAGATAATCAATGTGATTTAAATATGAAACGATAAAAGAAAAACGTTATCTCTTCAGAATCTTTAAATGATTCTTTCGGAGATAACGTTTTTTATTTACATTAATGAGCGATAAAGTTCAGCGATTTCAGCAACGCTTGTCTCTCTTGGATTGCCAGGTCTGCAGGCATCATCAAAAGCAGACTGGGCCAGGAAATCTACATCTTCCGGTTTAACGATTTCTTTTAAGTCTGCCGGAATACCAACATCCTGGGAAAGTTTTCTTACCGCATCAACAGCTGCTTTGCGGTACTCTTCCTGAGTCATGTTTTCTGTTCCTTCAACTCCCATAGCCTGTGCAATATATTTGTATTTATCGCCGGTGGCTGGTGCATTGTATTCCATCACTGTCGGGAGGATAATGGCATTAGCTACACCGTGTGGTGTATCATAAAGTGCTCCCAGAGGATGTGCCATGGAATGAACGATACCAAGGCCTACATTTGAAAAGCCCATGCCGGCAATGTACTGTCCGAGAGCCATGCCTTCCCGGCCGTCCGGTGTGTTATCTACAGCACCGCGGAGAGATCTGGCAATCACTTCGATAGCTTTCAAATGAAACATATCGGAAAGTTCCCATGCACCGGCCGTAATATAACCTTCAATTGCATGTGTCAGTGCATCCATACCTGTTGCGGCCGTCAATCCCTTTGGCATAGAGGACATCATTTCCGGGTCAACAACTGCTACTACAGGAATGTCATGAACATCTACGCATACCATTTTACGATGTTTTTCTTCATCTGTGATAACGTAATTAATCGTTACCTCAGCGGCTGTACCTGCTGTTGTCGGAACAGCGATAATCGGAACCGCTTTATTCTTCGTTTCAGCAACACCTTCCAGGCTGACAACATCGCCAAATTCCGGATTGGTAATAATAATGCCAATGGCTTTTGCTGTATCCATGGAAGAGCCCCCTCCGATAGCAACAATACAATCTGCATCGGAAGCTTTGAAAGCTTCTACGCCCGTTTTTACATTGGCAACGGAAGGATTGGCTTTGATCTCAGAATAAATTTCATAATCAATCCCTGCATTTTCGAGAACATCTGTTACCTTTTTTGTCACATTAAATTTAATCAGATCTGGGTCAGAACATACAAACGCTTTCTTAAATCCCCGTCCCTTAATCTCGTCAGGAATACTCTGAATAGCTCCTGCTCCATGATACGATGTCTCGTTAAGTACAAATCTGTTTACCATTTTAAACTACCTCCACTATATATTTTTGCAACCTTTATCTTTGTTAAAATTGTAACGCTACGTTTTCTTTTCGTCAAGCATTGAATAGCCTTTTCTGAAATATTCATAAATAAAAAAACTTCCCCGAAGAAACCATTCATAACAAGGTTTCCAAGGAGAAGTTTTTTAGTTAATTATTTAAAATATTCAACACCAGATTCAAAGATATGCTGATTCTGATTTCCTGTAATATTCATAGCTACATGGTCGCCAATACGCTCAGAATGTGCCATCTTACCAAGAACACGACCATCCGGACTGGTAATACCTTCAATCGCATAGTAAGAACCATTTGGATTGAAATCTTCATCCATGGTTGGATTGCCATTAACATCCACATACTGGGTTGCCACACAACCGGTTTCAAAGAGTTTCTTAATCCATGCTTCACTGGCAACAAAGCGTCCTTCACCATGGGAAGCCGGAATGGCAAATACATCACCCGGTGTCACTTTCTGAAGCCATGGGGACTTATTTGTCACAACCTTTGTATAAACCATCTTGGAAATATGACGTCCGATATGGTTGGTCGTCAATGTTGGTGAATCATCCTTCTGCGGTGTGATTTCACCATAAGGTACAAGTCCAAGCTTGATAAGGGCCTGGAAACCATTACAAATACCAAGCGCCAGTCCGTCTCTCTGGTTCAGGAGCTGATTCACAGCTTCTTTAATCCGCTCATTCCGGAATACAGAAGCAATGAATTTTGCGGAACCATCCGGCTCATCACCGGCACTGAAACCGCCAGGGAACATTAAAATCTGAGCTTCATTGATAGCCTTTACGTATTCGTCTACCGATTCACGGATCATGCCTTCGTTCAGATTACGGAATACGGCCGTCTTTACATCGGCTCCGGCTTTCTCAAAGGCTTTCATCGTATCGTATTCACAGTTTGTGCCTGGGAATACCGGAATAAATACCTTTGGTCTTGCCACTTTATGTTTGCAGATATAAATATCCTTTGTTTCATATAAACCGGTATCAATTGTCTTTTCTTCCACGCCGGATCTGGTAGGGAATACGGATTCCAGAGGTTTTGTCCAGGCAGCAATGGCCTCATCCATCGTTACCTTCATATCTTTATAAACAAATTCCGGTGCTTCGGTCACTGTACCGCATACCACATAGTCCGCAGTCAGCTTATCCATATCTTCCGGCGCTACTTCTGCAACAATTTCACCATAGTATGGTTTGAACAGTTCTGCTGCTTCTAAGCTGCCTTCAAGTGTCACACCCAGTTTATTACCGAAGGCCATCTTGCTGACAGCTTCGGCCAGACCGCCGAATCCAATCGTGTAAGTTGCTTTCAAAATACCATCATTAACCAGTTTGGTAATCTTGCCGTAGGCATCCATAACCTTTTCATAAACCGGAAGATCATATTCATCTTTTGCAATCTTAAATACAACCAGCTTATCACCAGTTTTTTTCAGCTCAGAAGTTACAATATCCTGCTGTTTTGCCACATCCACAGCAAAGGAAACCAATGTTGGCGGAACATGCATTTCATTAAAGGAACCGGACATGGAGTCCTTACCGCCAATCGCCGGAAGTCCGAAACCGATCTGAGCTTCATAGGCACCAAGAAGTGCGGACAGCGGTTCACCCCAGCATTTCGGGTCTTCCGTCATTCTCCGGAAATATTCCTGGAAAGTCAGACGAATCTTTGTCATATCGCCGCCGGCTGCAACAATCCTTGCAACAGACTGAACAACAGCATAAACAGCGCCATGATATGGGCTCCATGCGGACAAATATGGGTCAAAACCGTAGCTCATCATAGTTACTGTATCTGTCTTTCCTGTCAGAACAGGCAGTTTGGCAATCATAGACTGAGCCGGTGTCAACTGATATTTTC
>CATYEA010000076.1 GCA_958405355.1 uncultured Lachnospiraceae bacterium | reverse complement strand
AGTGCTAAAATTAGTATTTATTCTATCACTCTATCCGAAAAATGCAAGACTTCTCACGCTTATTTTCGAAAGTTCATACTTTTTTTAGAATTAGAATCGGGTGCCATAAGTTTTATACCTATGGCACCCGATTCTAAATTAACGGCTTCTCTGGAGAATATCTTTTAAATCATCCAGCGTAAATATGTAGTGACTGTTACAGAAATGACAGTTCACTTCAATCGGCTGTCCGTCATCAATCATTGACTGTATTTCCTCCCGGCCAATGCTGACAATCGCCCGTTCCACCCGTTCTTTGGAACAATTGCACTCGAAACTGGTCGGTATCTTGTCCATAATTTCCACATCCATACCATCCAGTACCCTCCGGATAATATCTTCCGGGGTATTTCCTTCTTCAAGCATGGTCGTCACCGACGGCAGTGCCCCGATATTTTTCTCAAGTTTCTCAATCACCGCCTCTTCTGCAAAAGGCATGAGCTGCAAAATAAAGCCTCCGGCCCGCTTTACCGTATTGTCCTTTTCCATCAGTACACCAAGAGCCACACTGGAATTTACCTGTTCAGAGGTTGCAAAATAATAGGTCAGATCTTCGGCGATCTCTCCCGATACCAGATGGGTCTGTCCCACATAAGGTTCTTTTAAACCCATATCTTTGATAACACTCAAAACTCCCATGTCCAGAGCTCCGCCCACATCCAATTTTCCTGCTTTGCTTGGCGGAAGCATGACCATCGGATTTTCCACATAGCCTTTAACCCGGGCTTTCCCATCGGCTGTCACTGTCAGCCCTTTAATCGGTCCGCTGCATTTGATCTGAAGCGTGATAAGATCATCTTCTCCTTTCTGCATACTTCCCATCATGGCTCCGGCCGTTAAAAGGCGCCCCAGGGCTGCCGTAGCCACCGGACTTGTATGGTGAATCTGGCGGGCATACTCGACCATTTCCCGGGTCGTCGCCGCAAAAATGCGTACCTGGTGGTCTGCTCCGGTCGCCCGGATAATATAGTCTTCTCCCTTTTTCTGTTCTGGTCTATTACATGACATATTTCTCACATCTCCTCTATTGTTCTACTTTTTCCCTGCTCCCTGGCGATAATATAGATCCGCTCCGAATCTTCCCGGGCCGGTTCCATCGTAAAGGCATCATAAGCCCCCTCCCACTGAAGACCGGAAGCTTCGATCAATTCATGAATCTCCTCCAGTTCATAGGCCCTCTGATAATGAACTTCTTCATAACGATCATAGCGGCCGTCGTCCCCCTGAATGAAAAGATTCAGGACATATTCATTGATCCGGGATTCTTCGTCATAATAGTTATCCCATATAAAGCAGTGGTCTTCCCGTGTCTCACCGATGGTCTGCTCGCCGAGTATTTTCTCATATTTATAACGAGTATTCAAGTCAAATATGAAAACGCCCTCCGGGTCCAGATAATTATTGACCAGCCGGAACACCTGAAGCAGTTCCTCCGGCTCCAGAATATAATTCATACTGTCACAGACACTGACGATGGCCCGGACCGTTCCGTACAATTCAAACTCCCGCATATCCTGACACAGATAGAGGGCCGGCTTCAGTTCGCAGGCAGAATCCGCATAGCTCTCCGAATTCTTCTCGATGGCTTCCGCCAGCATTTCTTCTGAATTATCAATTCCAATCATATCATAGCCCCGGCGCTTTAACGCCTCGGTCATATTGCCTGTACCGCAGCCCAGCTCCAGAACAAGACCATCCGCCACACCATGCTGTTTTAAAAGCATCACCAGATAATCACACCATTCTTCATAAGGTATATTATCCATGAACAAATCATACACCTGGGCAAATTCTGAATAAGCCTCCATGCACTATTCCCCATTTCTTTTTTTAGCATTCATAAGACCGCCGATACGTCCGGTCTCCCTCGCTGTCAGGCCCTTCCAGCCTAGCTTTTCTACTTTATCAAGCAGGCCCAGTTCCTCCGTAATTTCAAATTTAAGGCATTCCTTTGCCTGCTCTTCCGGCGTTTTTTTCTCCCATTTGTCCGGTTCATTGAACTGTTTCATCACTTCCTGCCAGCGAGACTCTTTCTCCTGCTCCATATTTTACACCTGCCTTTCCGTTATCTTGATTATGACCATGGAAAAGCAGGTCTATTCATCAGCAGTGAATTTCTCTATTCATTATAACAGAATATAAAATTCTGTCTTTTACTTTTTTTCCTAAAATCTGTTCAATAGCCATCTGATAATAATCAAGCTGGGTCTTATACCGTTTTCTCAGCAGCTCATCCCCGGCTTCTCCCTTTGGAATCCGGTCCGTCTTATAATCCAGAAGAACAACTCCGTCATCTTCCTCAAAATAGACATCGATAACACCCTGAATAAGAATCCGTTCTCCTCCAATATCCGCCAGCTCAGGATACACGTTTGTCACCGGAATACCCATAACAAAAGGCCGCTCTCTGTAAAGCTTTCCGGAGCTTTCGGCCCGGCTCATACGCTGTCCCAGTTCCGACTGACAGAAATCAAAAACGTTTTCCACAGGAATGAGATCTTCCCAAAAGGACGGAATCTGCTCTTTTTCCACGCATCGGCGGATAAATGAAGCCACATCGGCCTCAGAAGAAATCTCATTCAAAGGCAGCAGCTCAAATATTTTATGGGTTGCCGTTCCTTTTTGTTGTGCCATGTAAAGAGGATTTCCCGGATCCGGCAAAGGTTTTTCCGAGGTTTCCGGGTAAAGAACAGTGCCGGTCATCTCCTCACCGGCCATTTTCTTCAACTCACTGACCGTCATCTTACCCTGAAGCTGTGTCATCACCTGTCTTGGATACTTCCAGTGAAGCTTTGTATCAATACGGCCGTAAATCATCCGGCATTCTTCTTTCACTTCCATACAGCCCTGTAAAAACGCCTTTTCGCTGTCCAACTGTATCTCTTCCCGGATATCTTCCGCAGCCATATGGGCCGGATTTATGAGACGAAATTCAAATCCCCGGCGGGCTCCCTGTTGTCCGTCCGACCACAAAAGGGGGCCCAGCCAGTCCAGATAGCTTTTAGCCCGAAGCATCCGGCTGTAAGTCAGCGGCATCGGTACCTTCCCGGCCAATGCCCATTTTTCTTCCGTTTGAGCCATATCTTCCACAGTTCCAACGAGAATTAATTTTTCCCTGGCCCGGGTCATCGCCACATAAAGCACACGGACTTCTTCACCCATCTGGTCCAAAAGCAATTTCCTGGCAAAGACCTTTTTCGACAGACTGTGAATCTTTACCCGATGTTCTAAATCCACACCATCCGCTGCCACACCATAACGGGCATGGACAACGATTCGACTTCGTGATTCGGTAAAGTTCATCGCTTTTCCCAGACCTGCCACAAAGCAAATAGGATATTCCAGACCTTTACTTTTATGAATACTCATAATACGCACCGCCCGGCCCACATCTCCCGGCAGTACAGCGCCGCCCAAATCTTCTTTTGATTCCTTTAACTGGTCCACATAACGGATAAAATGAAATAATCCCTGGTAACTGGTATTTCTAAAATCTTTGGCGTACTCCACAAGCCGCTCCAAGTTGGCCCGGCGTACTTCACCGCCAGGCATGGCAAACATTTGCTGCACGTATCCGGTCATTCCATAGATTTCATGGATAAGTTCTTCAATGGACATATGAATTTTACTCCGTCGCAGCCGGTCATACATCTCAAAGAAAGCTCTTAGTTTTTCTTTCAGCAGTGTATTTTCTCCCTGTTCCAGATAAACCCGAATATTTTCATACAAATATACGGAACGGTTTGTAAGCCGCAGCTCGGCCAGCTCTTCATCATTCAGCCGTCCCATGGAAGATGTAAGAACCGCCGCCATCGGAATATCCTGGAGGGGATTATCCAGAATACGCAGCATATTTAAAATTCCCTGAATTTCCAGTGTGTCAAAGAAACCGGAAGAAGTTTCTCCCACAGCCGGAATCCCCATGTCTTTAAGTATCCGCACATAGTCTTCCGTCCAGTTCTTCACCGTCCGAAGTAAAATGACAATATCGCCGTACTCCGCCCTGCGGTATTTGCCCGACTCGGTATCCATCACCCATAACCCGGAAGTTTCATCCACCAACTCCCGGATTCGCAGACCCACGGCCCGCGCTTCCGCTTCCCGTTTCGTCATTTCCGGGTCATTCCCATGTTCCACCATAAGCCATTCGGCATGCTCCGAAATCTTATGTTCCGTTTGTGGATAATCAAGCCCTGGATATAGGGCCGCATCCGCATCATATTCCATACCGCAAATATCCGGTGTCATCAGGGACTCAAAAATCTGATTGACGCTCTCCAGCACACAGGCCCGACTTCGGAAGTTTTTATGAAGGTCAATTCGCTGATGACTCCCCTCATCTTTCGTATATGTCTGATATTTTCCAAGGAAAATCTCCGGTTCCGCCATACGGAAACGATAAATACTCTGTTTAACATCCCCCACCATGAAAATATTAGGCTGTCCTTCCCGTTCTCTGGAAATGCTGTTTAAAAGTGTCTCCTGTACCTGGTTGCTGTCCTGATATTCATCGCACATAATTTCTTCAAACTGCTCACTATATCCTCTGGCCACCGCCGTTGGTTCATGGTTCTCATCCAATAATATGTTTAATGCAAAATGTTCCTGGTCATTAAAATCAATTAAATTCCGCTGCTTCTTTTCTTCTCGGAATCGCCGTGAAAACTCCTCCGTCAGCCGGATCAATACCGTAAGACTCGGTAAAATCCTCTGTTCTTTTGAAAGCAACTCTGTCAGGTTCTCCGAAAAATAATTCTTTTTAAGCCAGCCGAGTAAATCTTTGGCCTCCTGACGCAGAGCCTTTACCATATCTGTCACCGACGGATCGGGCTCTGGCTGTCTTTTCCTTGACAGCTGCTTCCACGCCATACGATGAATGTGGTCATAAAGTTCTTCGTAGCTTTTACATTCAAGCATGGCTTTCGTCTGTTCCAGATCGGACAAAAGCATCGGTTCATATAAAGCCGGGCCACCGACAGAGAGGCTCATATCCAGAGCTGTTTTTAAGGTTTCGATCATTTCACCAAGAATACGATGACTCTCTTCCATGACAAGCTGAACGACCGGACTGCGCCGGGCTTCTTCTCCCATGGCCCCCGGATTCATGAGCAGGGAATTTTCCAGCCACTCTTCCGGCCACGGATAACTCTGGGAAAAATCATATATTCTCAAAATCCAATCCGTCAGTCCCTTATCCAGCTTGCCAATGGAATAGGTTTGAGAAAAGGCGATAAATTCCGGTGTCTTTTCCAAATAACAATCCTCGAGAAGCTGTTCTGCCACATCTTGTTTTAACAGAGTCATTTCCTGAGGGTCTCCGACCCGAAACCCTGGATCCAACCCGATCGCATCAAAATGCTCCCGAAGCACACTCATGCAAAAGCTGTCAATCGTCGTGATCATTGCCGCTGGGAGAAGCATCTTCTGTTTCTGGAGATGGGTATTTTCCGGATCTTCTGAAAGTCTGGCATCCACTGCTGCCATGATCCGTTCCCTCATTTCTGCCGCTGCTGCTTTGGTGAATGTCACTACAAGAAGTTTATCAATATCCATCGGTCGAGTAGTATCTGTGATTTTCCGAATAATACGTTCTACAAGAACTGCCGTCTTTCCCGAACCGGCTGCCGCAGAAACAAGTAAACTTCGATTTCGCAGATTTATGACCTGCTGCTGTTCTTTGGTCCATGATTTTCCCATGCTTCTCTCACCTCCTCATAAATCCGCTGCCACACCTCATCGGCAGACAGATGCATCAGACGATGGTACTCACAACCTTCCAACTGTTCATCAAACCGGCAAATACCCTTATAACTGCAATAATCGCAGGCTGTCTGCTTTTTGCTTCCCTTCATTAATAAATATGGATTTTTCGAAATATCTCCGGTCATCCAGCCGGAGGCCAACTGCTCAATCCTCCGGTTTACAAGAAATCCAAGCTCATCCAATTGCTCGCCGCTGGCGATACTGGAGGTTTTTGAAAAATTTCCATCCTTTTTAAGACTGACCGGAAGCACCTGAGGGGCCTCCGACAATTTTTCATCCATCCAGGCCACTACCTGAGGATTGTCATTGACCAGGCCTTCCAGTTTTAGCATAGAAGCAAGCTGGTTTTCCAGTTCTTCCGACGTATCCGGCATTTCCTCCAAAATCGGATCCTGTATATGATAATAAAACATCCCTGCCTTTACAATCGGCTTTTCCGGATGCTTTGCTCCTTCAATCTTTGCAATGGATTCCAGGTAAACAACCAACTGAAGGGACAATCCATAAAAAATCTCTGTCAGATCAAATTCCTTCTGTCCCGATTTATAATCGACAATACGTACTGCCCGCGCTTCCTCACCATCATAAATGTCATAACGATCCACGGTTCCTATGAGACGCACTCGGTCACCGACAGAAAACTTTGTCTCAAATCCGGCAGGTACAAATTCCCCTTTGCAAATCTGCTTCTGTATTGTCCAGGCTGTCCGCTTCGCCATACGGACTAACTGTTCCAAATAATGACTGTAACGGGCGTTTTCCAAAAACATCGCCGAGCCGTATTCCATTCCCGTTTCCCGGACACACTGCTCCATCGTTTCATCTCTGAAATCATCAGGCATTGTACGCCAGTCATAATTACTTTCTTCCACCGCCTTTGAAAACCGCTCCATGGCCTGATGAAGAATATTGCCAAGATCCGGCGGAAGCAGTTTTGCCGTCTTGCGTTCTTCCAGCCGAAGCCCCGCACTTAAAAAATGAGCATAGGCACAGGCCGCATATTTTTCCAAAGTGGTAATGCTGGCTATCGGCCGTTCTCCGTACAGCTCTTTAATAATCCGCTGGGACAGAGGACTCATGTGCTGCACATCAAACAGTTCCGAAATCCAGCCCGACAACTTCTCCTTTGTCCCGTCTTGCCTCGAAAACCAGGCAAAAAGGGTCTGCCAGAATTCATTTCGAAGCTCCGGCTTTTTCAGTCCTTCCAGCAGAAAATAGCTGCTCTCCTGCATACCGGTCAATACCCGGCCCTCATCCCACAGCTCCGGTATTTCCGCCTTTAAATCCGGGAATATTCGATATACATCATTCAACACCGTTGACGGACGTATAGCCTTTCCACTGCCATCCAACTGGGCATAGGTCAAGATGAGCCGCTCCTCCGGTTTTGTCATAGCCGTATAAATATAAAACTTCTCACGGAAGTTATTCTGTTTTCCTGTCGGTGCCAATTCCATCGGACATGAAACCAGGGCTTCCTTTTCCCTGTCGGTAATCAGACCGCCGGAAGCCAGAGGCGTCGGAATGACTCCATCATTGCATCCAAAAATAAATACGGTCCTCACATCCCCAAGACGGGTCCGCTTTAAATCTCCCAGAACAACCTGATCCAGGGTCGGTGGGATAACGCCCACCTGTATTTCAGCAAATCCGGCTTCTAATATTTCCATATATTCTTTTAAAGAGACCTTTTCGTTCTCCAAAATCTGCTCACATTTTTCTAAAAGTTCATCCACCGCCTCATAGACCTGAGCATACTCCCTTTCCCGGACAAAATCCCCTTCTTCATGGAAATTTTCTCCATAGGCCGCCAGCTGTTCCTCTCCGTGGATTCCCTGAATAAAATTTCTCAGTGCTTTCGTATAATCGCCTACTGTCCCCTGACGGCTCATGCCGAATAAAGGCTTCAATTCGCTAAGCACCTTTTCCCGAATTTCATTAATTAAAACAAAATCCTCCGGTCCAAAATCCCGATACCGCTTAATGAACTTTTCACTCCACCGTTTTCTTCCCCGAATCCCTGTAGCCAGCAAATAATTATCCAATACATCTACTTGGGAAGCTTCAATAAGTGAATATCCGGAACGCAGATAGCGAAACACACTTTCATAGGAAAAATCTTTCAGGATAACGTCCATACTGCTGCGAAGCATTTCCACAAAACTGTTCTCGGACAGATTGGCTTTATCATCAATGAAAAGAGGAATTTCCATATCGTCAAACTGACGCCGAGCCGTTTCACGGTAGCGGCTCACATCGCCTGTGATCAAGGCAAAATCCTTATAGGACATCCCTTCTTCCATCACCATCCGTCGGATTTCTCCGGCTGCGAAACGCACCTCGTCCGCCGGGTAGCTGAGCGCATAAATCTTCAAATGCTCCGGCATTCCCCGCCACGGCTGAAAACGATGAAAACGGAACAAATGCCGTTCTAAAAACGTTAAATCCGTCCTCTGCCCAGCTTTCGGCGTATCCAGCAAAATGTCTGGTTCCTGAGCCACTTTCAAACGGACTGCCATTTTATTTAATTTCCATAGAGTTTCCTTTGTCAGATAAAACAACTGGTACTCCTGCCCCAGTTCATAAGGCTTATCATGAATATCAATGCTCAGGCCGATGACCAAACGTTTGCATAAAAGCATCAGCTTTTCCAGAAGACTATACTGGGACGGCGTGAAGCCGGTAAAATTATCAATATACATGACGCTGTCTTTTAAAATTCCCGAATCCGGAACTTTCCGGGCCAGGACTTCCAAAAGTTCCTCTGAAGTCATATAGGTATCTGACATATATTCCTTAAAGGCGTCATACAATATCTGAATATCCCCAAGCTTTTTTCCAAGCATGGTATGTTCACCGACCTGTTTCCGGCTCTCTGAAAGCTCACTGGACTGTACACTATACTGAAACAGCTCGGAAAGCATGGATTT
>CATYEA010000075.1 GCA_958405355.1 uncultured Lachnospiraceae bacterium | reverse complement strand
CATGGATGTTAAAATGTATTGAGGCCGGTAAGAAAGCAGGTATTGATATTCCGGAAACGGAGCCAAAGGTTAAAACAAACTTTATTCTTTGACAGTTTTCAGGGATTGTAGTATTATAAAAACAGTATAATCTTTCTTCGGAAATGAGAAATTCTCTACTGGCGGTAAAGCCCGCGAGCAAAAAGCCAATCCGGTGCGATTCCGGAGCCAACAGACAGTCTGGACGGGAGAAGAAGATATATCATTATTACTGGGTATAATCTTCTGTTTCTCTATGGTCAGACCAGATAAAGAAATAAACATTACATCCAGTAATCAGACCTTAATTTCAAGGGAGTTTTCTGGATGTTTTTGTTTATAAGGGGGAGTGTTCATGGAAAACTTGAAAGAAAATAAAAATCCATTGGAGACAGAGCCGATCAGCCGGTTAATTTTGAAATATTCGGTGCCGACGGCGCTGACATTGATGGTCAATTATTTGTACAATATCGTTGACCAGATGTTTGTGGGTCAGGGGGTTGGAATTACGGGAATGGCGGCAACAAATGTGGCCTTTCCATTGACGATCATTGCCACAGCACTGGGCCTTTTGATCGGAGACGGCGGTGCGGCAAATATCAGTTTATGTCTTGGGCGAAAAGAGCAGGAGACGGCGGATAAAATTGCCGGTCATGCTGTGACCATGCTTGTACTTTGCGGTGGAGTTCTGTGGCTCGTATGCAATTTATTTGCTCCTGGAATTGTTCAGCTTTTTGGGGCAACGGAGACAGCTTTTCAGGATTCTCTGATGTATACCCGGACCATTGCCTGGGGCCTGCCATTTTTAATGGTATGTACATCGTTGACAGCAATCATACGTGCTGACGGTAACCCAAAGTACACGATGAAATGTATGATGACAGGCGCGGTCATCAATATCGTTCTCGACTGGCTGTTTATTTTCCCGTGTCATATGGGTGTGTTTGGGGCCGGATTGGCTACAGTTATTGGACAGATCGTTTCCGGAAGTCTTTGCTTTGCATATCTTAGAAAACTGAAAACCGTACATATACATAAGGATGCGTTGAAATTGACGGGGCCGCTGGCCGGGAAAATATTGTCGTTGGGTTTTCCAAGCCTGATTACCCAGATTATGACGGCGGCTGTACAGATTATTATGAATAATTTAATGACCATTCATGGAGCACAGAGTATATATGGAAGTGATATCGCTCTGTCGGTCTATGGTATGATGATGAAGGTTTACCAGATTGCCCATGCTATGTTTGTCGGTGTTTCATCGGCCACTCAGCCGATCAATGGATATAATTTCGGAGCGAAGCACTATGACAGAGTACGAAAAACCTATAAAACAGCCGCAGCCATTGCAATTATTATTTCGTCCTTATGGTTTATTGTTTATCAATTGCTGCCGGGACAGATTGCCAGCCTTTTTGTATCGGGCAATCCTTTATATACGGAGTGTGCGGCTCACTGCTTTCGGATTTATATGATGGCATTTTTCCTCTATGGTCTTCATATGACGACGGCCTCCTTTTTCCAGGGTATAGGAAAACCATCCAGAGCATTGATTATTTCACTGGTACGCCAAGCGGTGCTTATGATTCCTTTGTCACTTATTTTATCCGGAAAATTTGGCCTGGATGGTGCACTGATGGCAGCACCGATTACTGATACATTGGTTTTTGTGCTTGCACTGACCCTGGCTGTTATTGAATTCCGCCAATGGAAAAGTAAAGGATTTTAGAGTAGGAGTTTGATAAAAATGAGAAAGTATTTAAAATATGTATTTCTGATGATTTTAAGCAGTATCCTTCTTTTTGTTGGAGGCTGCTCGGGAGCATTGGAGGCTGCATCCAGTCCTTTATCCGTGGAAACGGAGTCTGGATATGTACTTACTGAGTCAGAGATTGAATCCGAAACCACAGCCGGGGAACTGCCGGATGAAAAAGGTTCATATACGACGAAAGAAGATGTGGCTTTGTATATTTATACTTACGGAAAGCTGCCGGAAAATTTCATAACAAAAAAAGAAGCGAAGAAACTTGGATGGGAAGGCGGTTCTCTGGAGCCTTATGCTCCCGGAATGGCTATCGGAGGCGACCGGTTCGGAAACTATGAAGGTCTGCTTCCTGAAGAAGATGGCATTTCTTATACAGAGTGTGATATTGATACGGTAGGAGCAAAATCAAGGGGCGCTAAACGGATTGTTTTTTCGAATACCGGAAATATTTACTATACGGAGGACCACTATGAAAGTTTTGAACAGCTTTATGGAGAGGAATGAGTATGAAAGAAATTTTTCTGGATGGAAAAATGCTCCAGCGTAGTGGAGAAGGGCATATTTATTTAATGAAAAAATTTAATTTTCCTGCGTATTACGGGGAAAATCTGGATGCGCTCTACGATCTCCTGACAGAGATTGGCGAAGCCCTGGAGATTTATATAGAGAATGCAGAGATGATGGATTCCGGAATAAAACGGGTATTTGAAGATGCCGTTCTGGATAATGAGTGTTTGGTTCTGAATTTTAGCAAAATAAATAATTGAATCAAAATCGAGATGTGCTCTTATATAGAGGTCGATGTGGAAAAACAGGTATATTCCAAAGAAAAGCGTCAAATAAATCGGCGATATTCTGAAAGAAAGCATAAATAAAACAGGTATATTCCAAAGAAAAGCGTTGTCACAAGCTTTTCGGCGGAATATACCTGTTTCACTTTAATAACCCAGTTCTTCACCGACAAGGATGATTTTAATTCTTCCGGCCGGGGCGCTGCGGCGGGTAACGACAAATTGGTTGCAGATGCAATCCGGGCTCATACAATTGCAGCAGCGTCCAACCTGGGTACATGGTGTGCTTTTATCCAGTCGGATGGTGTTCATTGGGGCTGCAGTATTGCGGGCACGGGCAATGGCAGCATCCACATTGTCAGCAACCTTATTCATGCCGGCAATGATAATGACGTTGGATGGTCCGAAAATAAGGGAAGCCACCCGGTTACCGTTGCCGTCAATATTGACCAGTTCACCGTCCATAGTCAGGGCATTGGTACTCATAAAATAGTAATCACAGACAGCAACTTTGCTGAAAAATTTTTTTTTCTCTTCATCGGTCTTTGGGACCGTACGGTCTAAAACAACACAGTCCGCAGCTTTTAATGCCGGAATCAGTCCGATTTCATTAATAGACATGGAACCGCCCCAGGATACGCTGGCGCCGGGAGTTACAAAACGCAGAGCCATTTTCAGGGCTTCTTCGCCATTGTCCACATAGTAGGCTTCCATGCCGCGTTTGTCCAGATTTTTAATCAGAGTTTCTGCGGCTGTTTCATAGAATTTTTTCTTTGGGTTCATTAAATCACGCTCCGTTCTATTTTTTAATAATAGTATATCACCTTTTGTTTTGACGGTACAGAAAAAAGTCAGACTTTCGTGTCACTTGAAATCATGATATAATGTGAGCACTTGCGAAATATTTTTAAGGAGAATTTATGTCAAAATCGTTATATATTGCAGAAAAACCGAGTGTGGCCAGAGAGTTTGCCAAAGCTTTAAATATTAAAGGTAAAAGCTATGATGGCTACATGGAATCAGAGGATTCAGTGGTGACCTGGTGTGTCGGCCATTTGGTGACAATGAGTTATCCGGAAGCTTATGACCCGGCGCTGCGCCGCTGGTCGCTGGACACACTGCCTTTTATTCCGAAAGAGTTTAAATATGAAGTCATTGATTCGGTGAAAAAACAATTTGATATTGTCAGTCATCTGTTAAATCGATCGGATGTGGATACGATTTATGTCTGTACCGACTCGGGGCGGGAAGGTGAATACATATATCGTCTGGTAGACCAGATGGCCGGTGTCAAAGGAAAGACAAAAAAGCGGGTCTGGATTGATTCCCAGACGGAAGAAGAAATTAAGCGAGGTATCCGGGAGGCAAAGGATATTTCAGCCTACGATAATCTGGCTGCGTCCGCCTATCTGCGTGCTAAAGAAGATTATCTTATGGGTATTAATTTCTCTCGGCTTTTGACCCTTAAATATGGACCGTCTATTTCAAGTTTTATGAAAACAAAACGGACTGTGCTTTCTGTAGGCCGGGTCATGACCTGTGTTCTTGGTATGGTCGTCCGCAGAGAACGGGAGATTCGGGCTTTTGTAAAAACACCGTTTTACCGGGTTCTGGCAAAACTGGACGTTCAGGGACGGGAGATTGAAGCGGAATGGCGGGCGGCAGAAGGTTCCAGATATTTTGGAACACCGGCCCTCTATAAGGAAAATGGCTTCAAAAAAGAAGAGGATGCCAAAGCGCTGATTGCCATGTTGGAAGCAGAACCGCCGCGGGCCATGGTGATTGAAGAACTGACAAAGAAAAAGGAAAAGAAAAATCCGCCTTTGTTATTTAATTTGGCGGAGCTTCAGAATGAATGTTCCCGGCTTTTTAAATTGAGTCCGGATGAGACGCTGAAAGTTGTCCAGGAGCTTTATGAAAAGAAGCTGGTGACCTATCCGAGAACGGATGCCCGCGTTCTCTCTACGGCAGTGGCCAAAGAAATTTATAAAAATATCAGTGGGCTTCGCGGCTTTGCTCCGGTGTCGGATTTCGCCAATGAAGTCCTGGAAATGGGAAGCTATAAAAATATTGCGAAGACCCGTTATGTCAATGATAAACAGATTACGGATCATTATGCCATTGTGCCGACAGGGCAGGGGCTGGGCGCTTTAAAGTCTGTCAGCCGGACGGGCTTCAGTGTATATACGGTGATTGCAAAACGGTTTTTAAGTATTTTTTATCCGGCGGCCGAGTATCAGAAAATCAGTCTGGTTACAAGCAAGGATAAAGAGCGGTTTTTTGCCAGTTTTAAAGTGCTTCTTTCTGAAGGATATCTTAAGGTAGCCGGAAAGCCATCGGATAAATCCAAAGAAGGGGAAGAGAACGAGAAAATTGATATTGGTTTTCTGGAACTTCTGAAAACATTAAAAAAAGGTATTTCCCTTCCGATGAAGGAATTATATATTAAAGAGGGAGAAACGACCCCGCCGAAACGGTATAATTCGGGAAGTATGATTCTTGCTATGGAAAATGCCGGACAGCTCATTGAGGATGAAGAGCTGCGAGCCATGATCAAAGGCAGCGGTATCGGAACGAGTGCGACCCGGGCTGAGATTTTAAAGAAGCTGGTAACGATCAAATATCTGGCATTGAATAAAAAAACCCAGATTATCACGCCGACAAAGCTTGGAGAGATGGTATACGACGTAGTAGACAGTTCTCTGCGGGCCCTTCTGAATCCGGAACTGACAGCCAGTTGGGAGAAGGGGCTTAACTATGTGGCGGAAGGAACCATCACACCGGATGAATACATGGAGAAGCTGGACAATTTTGTATCTGTGCGGACAGAGTATGTGAAACGGCTGAATAACCAGTGGATGCTCCGGGAAAAGTACGAAGAGCTCTCAAAGAACTATACTTAAAGAACTAGACTTTGTAATCACTGAGTGTTAAAATGAGGTTATTTAGTGAATCAATATAATTGGAGGTAGACTATGTGCGGCATTGTTGGATATATTGGTAAAGCCCAGGCAGCCCCGATTCTTTTGGACGGTCTGGCAAAACTTGAATACAGAGGATATGATTCGGCAGGTATTTCCATTTTTGATGGTGAAAATATTAATACAGTAAAAACAAAGGGAAAGATTAAAGATTTGCGGGAATTAACCCATGACGGTGCAGATTTAGCTGGTACGGTCGGTATTGGTCATACCCGGTGGGCGACCCACGGCGAGCCTTCCGACGTGAATTCTCACCCTCACGTGAATGCCAGTGAGACGATTTCTGTTGTTCACAATGGTATTATCGAAAATTATCTGGAATTGAAAAAGCGTCTTTTGACAAAGGGTTATGTTTTCCAGTCGGAGACAGATACGGAAGTTGTCACGCTGATGCTGGACTACTATTTTGACGGTGATTTATTAAAAACATTGTCGAAGGTCATGAGCCGTATCGAAGGTTCCTATGCCCTTGGAATTATCAATAAAGATAATCCGGATGAAATTATTGCGGTTAAAAAGGACAGTCCTCTCATTGTCGGGCTTTCCGAAGACGGCAATTATATTGCTTCAGATATTCCGGCTGTGTTAAAACATACACGGAAAATCTATATCCTTGAGGACGGTGAGATTGTTAAGCTGACCCGTGACAATGTGACTGTCTATAATCAGGATTTAGATGTTATTGAAAAAGAAGTGACAGAGATTCAGTGGGATGTTTCTGCGGCAGAAAAAGGTGGTTACCAGCATTTCATGATGAAGGAAATCCATGAGCAGCCAAAGGCCGTAAGAGATACAATCTTCCCTCGGTTAAGGGAAGATGAAGTGTTTATCCATGAACTTCGCATGACTGATGAACAGATTAAAAAGCTTCAGAAGATTTTTATTATTGCCTGCGGTTCGGCTTATCATGCGGGTGTCACAGGAAAATATGTCATTGAAGAATTGTCACGGATTCCTGTGGAAGTGGATTTGGCCTCTGAGTTCCGTTATCGTAATCCGATTCTGGAAGATAATACACTGGCCATTATCATCAGTCAGTCCGGTGAGACAGCCGATACATTGGCTGCCATGCGAGAAGCAAAACGCCATGGTGTCCGGACTTTAGCTGTTGTCAATGTGGTTGGAAGTTCCATTGCCAGAGAAGCAGATGATGTTTTATATACGTGGGCTGGACCGGAGATTGCTGTGGCAACGACAAAGGGTTATACAAGTCAGTTGTCAGCTCTTTACTTGCTTGCCCTTCATTTTGGAAAAATCCGTGAGAAGATTTCCAGAAGTGATTATCTGGAAATGATTCAGGAATTAAAGACTTTACCGGATAAAATTGATCAGATGCTTCAGGATAAAGAAAAAATCCAGTATCTTGCCAACCAGTATATCGGTTTGAAGGATGTATTTTTCCTGGGACGAGGCATTGACTATGCCAGTGCTTTGGAGGCATCCTTAAAGCTTAAAGAAATTTCTTATGTTCATTCAGAGGCCTATGCCGCCGGTGAATTAAAGCATGGCACCATTTCTCTGATTGAAAATGGAACCCTTGTCGTGGCCTTGGTGACTCAGGAACAGCTTTATGGAAAGATTGTCAGCAATATTGTGGAAGTAAAGACTCGTGGCGCTTTTGTTCTTGCAGTAACTAACGAAGATAATAAGGATATTGAAAAGAATGCAAATTATGTATTCTATATTCCAAAAACAAATAAAAACTTTACCGGATTGATGGCTACCATTCCGATGCAGTTGTTTGCCTATTATGTGGCTGTGGCCAAGGGCTGTGATGTGGATCAGCCGAGAAATCTGGCAAAATCCGTAACGGTAGAATAGGAGAGAGTCATGGAAGGTTTGATGATAAAAAATTTATATAGTCTGGAAGAGACGATTGCTGCTGATTTATTTGAAGGTCTGGATTATCCGTGGCAGGCTCTGCCGAAAATCGGTGAATTTATTTTAAAACTGGGTCCGACATTGCCAAAGGATGAATACGATCAGGTGGGCGATGATGTATGGATTGCAAAAAGTGCCACCGTATTTCCATCAGCTTATGTACATGGCCCGGCGATTATCGGTAAAGAGGCGGAAGTGCGCCATTGTGCCTTTATCCGGGGCAACGCCATTGTCGGTGAAGGCGCAGTGGTGGGAAATTCCACAGAACTTAAAAATGTTGTGTTGTTTAATAAGGTTCAGGTGCCTCATTACAACTATGTGGGCGATTCCATTTTAGGTTACAAAGCCCACATGGGCGCAGGTTCCATTACTTCTAATGTCAAAGCGGACAAAATGCTTGTGAAGGTTTCGGCCGGCGGTGAACGGATTGAAACCGGACTTAAAAAATTTGGTGCCATGCTCGGCGATAATGTGGAAGTTGGCTGCAATGCGGTACTCAATCCCGGAACAGTTATCGGACGTGAATCCAATGTCTATCCAACATCCATGGTACGCGGTTTTGTTCCGGCCCGGAGTATTTTCAAGAATACGGGCGAGGTTATTCAAAAGAAAATTGTATGATAAAATTGTCCAAAAACGCTGGACGAAAACGGGGTTTTATGAGACAATAAATATAACTATGATATCATTTTAACAATGAATACTCACCATATATTGAAAGGAGTTATAAAATGATTTATTCACATGAAGTAGAAATGATGTGCCCGGTAGCCCAGGGTGTTGCTCATGGTGCAGCGCCGATTCCGGAAGAAGCAAAATGGGTAAAAGCAAAGGAAATTAAAGATATTTCCGGATTTACACACGGTATTGGCTGGTGTGCACCTCAGCAGGGAACCTGTAAATTGACATTGAATGTTAAAGACGGTATCATTCAGGAAGCATTGGTAGAAACCATCGGATGTTCTGGTATGACCCATTCAGCAGCTATGGCATCCGAAATTCTTCCGGGATTGACGATTCTTGAAGCTTTAAATACGGACCTTGTTTGTGATGCCATCAATACAGCTATGAGAGAGTTGTTCTTACAGATTGTATACGGCCGCAGCCAGTCTGCTTTCTCTGAAGACGGTTTAGCAGTTGGTGCCGGACTGGAAGACCTTGGTAAAGGACTTCGTTCTCAGGTTGGTACAATGTACGGTACATTGAAAAAAGGCCCTCGTTATCTTGAAATTACCGATGGATATGTTACAGGCATTGCTTTAGATGAAGAAGATCAGATCATAGGTTACCATTTCATTA
>CATYEA010000074.1 GCA_958405355.1 uncultured Lachnospiraceae bacterium | reverse complement strand
CTTTCCGCCCAGGATGACTGCCACCGGGTCAATTCTGGATAATCGAATAAGTACAAATATCAGTACACTGACAACAATCAGTGTGACCAAATACTCCGCCACCTTTTTCGCAATCGTTTTTTTCATGGTTTTTCCTCTCTTTTCTTTAATAAATTGAACAAAAAAAAAGACGAAAATACCTGTCCAACGACAGATTTTTACGTCTTTGTAAAATCCATGTAAATATTTGGTTAAACCTTTACCTGTCATATTTTACCATATTGAAATTTAAAGTCAATAGTCTCTTACATCATATTTGTAAATTTTTTACTTTCATAAATGTCAACTATTCTTGTTTTATAGTTGACATTTGTTCTCTGCCATGATATCCTTTTCAAAGCTTTAGAGTTGTACGCCGCAGCTTGGCGGCAGAAAGAGAGGATAATTATGACATCAACAAAACTAAAAACTCTGGATATGGCTTATATCGGACTTTTTGCCGTGGTTATAGCAATCTGCTCCTGGATTTCCATCCCTACCGTTGTTCCGTTTACTTTACAGACCTTTGCCGTTTTTCTGGCTGTGGCCATTCTGGGCGGAAAACGAGGCACCTTATCGGTTATCGTCTATGTACTTCTGGGTGCTGTCGGTCTTCCTGTATTTTCCGGTTTTAAAGGCGGCTTCGGTGTTTTACTGAATACCACCGGCGGTTACATCATCGGTTTTATTTTCTCTGCCCTTGTCATGTGGGCTTTTGAAAAAGCCTTCGGCAAAAAGACCTGGGCGCTGATTCTCTCCATGGTATTGGCTCTCATTGTATGTTACGCCTTCGGTACAGCCTGGTTTATGGTCGTCTATGCAAAAAATGTGGGCGCTGTCGGTCTTTCCGCCGTCCTTGGATGGTGCGTTATTCCATTTATCATTCCGGATCTGGCTAAAATTGTATTGGCATTTATTTTAAGTAAGCAAATTTCCAAAGCAGTTACATTATAAAAATGCTCTTATTTTAATGACAGTATGAAATTTTTGAAATCATTCTTATCCCATGTGACAGGGGTCGGATACAGCGGATTACCTTCTTTTTCAGCCCAGGCTACGATCTGATCCACATCTTCCTCCTGAATCATTTCAGGATATACAGGGATATTCATTTTTTCTTTCATTTCTTCAATCCAGTCCATAAATGCCTCAGCTTTTGCCTTCGGCGTATCATCGGCTGCTTTCATACCGCATACATCACACAGATCTGCCAGCTTCTCGTAAGCTGCAGGTCCGAAGGCCCGCATAACATGAGGCAATAAAATCGACATTGCAAGGCCATGCGGTGTTCCGTATAAACCGCCTAACGTATGGCCGATCGCATGGACGTAACCTACACAGCCCCTTGTGAATGCACGGCCAGCCAAAAAAGCTGCCTTTTGCATATTATAACGGGCTTTCAAATTGCTGCCATCCTGATAAACAGTGTAAAGATTATCATATATAAGCTTCACGGCCTTTTTACACATATCTTTTTCCAGCTTTGAATTATAGGTATTGTTTATATAACATTCCACTGCATGGCACAATGCGTCCAGACCTGTGGTTGCAGTCACATGCGGCGGCAGCCCTACCGTTAATTCCGGGTCAAGCACTGCGTATTTCGGCATCAGACACAGATCATTCATTGATGCTTTATGGTGGGTTTCAGCATCCGTAATAACGGCAGCCACCGTTGTTTCAGAACCCGTTCCGGCAGTCGTCGGTACTGCAAAAATTGTCGGGATCGGGCGAAGAACAGTGAAGAGTCCCTGAAGTTGTTCTACATTTTTACGTGGTTTGGCAATGCGGGCACCAATTCCTTTGGCACAATCCATTGGAGAACCTCCGCCAAAAGCGATCATGCAGTCACATCTATTTTCTCTGTAGAGCTTAACCCCTTCCTCAACATTAATATCCGTCGGATTCGGCGCCACTCCATCATAGATGACATAATCCAGCCCCTGTCTGTCCATCGCCTCAAGCATACCATCCAGTAAATGCAGCTCCATCAATACTTTATCGGTAACAACCAAAACCTTTTTAAACTTTTTACGTTTAATTGCCTCCGGCAGTTTTTTAACGGCCGCACGACCCTTCAATGTTTTCGGCACACGCCATGGCAGTATAGCCATACCAACCTTCATTACAGACTGGAAACCTCTGCAATAAATTTTTCTCAAATTAAGTTTCGTAGTCATAGAATGCATTCCTCCTTTGTTATGCATTTCGATCGCCTCGATCGGACAGACCTTGGCGCATATGCCGCAGCCGATGCAACGGGTCTCATCCAGGCAGGCAATCGTATGGATGTCCCCATGAAATTTCGGAGCTTCAATGCTCAGGCAATCCATTGGACAATTGACCACACAGACAGAACAACCTGCGCAGTTTTCTTCGTTGATATAGGGTGTTTTCTTTTTTTTCATTCTCATCCACCTCCCGCCGGCGAAAGCATCACGATTTCATCGCCATCTTTAAATTTATACCATCGGCCAACTGATTTTCCGTTCACAAGTATGACCAAATCCTTTACTTCTCTTTTCGTCATTCCAGGAACCGAATTTTTCAATTCATCCATAGTGCCAATGTCCGCTTCAAACTCGCTGACGCCAGTCTTCAAACGGGCCACACCAAATAATTTCACTTTAACCATAGGCACCACCCTTTGATTCAGATAATTTCCAGTTTTTTCAAGAGCTTCTCCGTCGGCAATCCGTTACTATCCCACCCTCTGGCATGATAATAAACCTTCTTCAATTTTTCCAGAGGCACCTTGGACTTCGGATCTTTCGGGTCCTGCAATGTTTTTACAAGGCGGGAAGGCAAAGCATCTTTATTGGCATTCACGCCAAACCGCCGGTTCACTTCCCTTTCCAGATTATAACCCCGTTCGCCACATCGCATATAGTGGCCAAATGTCATCTTCATGCCTGTGGCATATTCAAACCCTTTCGTATGGTGAAATACCGGTAAATGCAGCTTTAACATTTCCGGATATTTATTCATCAGCCGCACTGCAGCGCCGCAATAAGGCAAAGCCATATTGACCAGCTTCACATACCAGCTATTCGGGTGTTTCAACAGCGGTGCCGGGAAAAAGGCATAGCTTGTAAACAGACACTGTCCGGAGGCAGATATCATTTCCATCAAATCCTGGAACATCATCGTCAGGTCGGCTTTTCCATGATATGTCGTCTGGTTAATAGAAAGGCCAAGGCCCTCCAAAATAACAAGATAGCCGCCATTTAAGTGACAGCCGCCCCGGTTACTGACCGCATAACCAAGGCCAAGGCCTGTCGCCTTTCTCGGTTCATAAGCCGCCAGTTCCATTCCCTTTGCATGGATGGCAAATTCTTTGCCGCCATACTTTTCAGACAATCTTTTACTGCCCTCTGCCAGTTCATCTCCAATACCCCGGCGATAAGCAATATCTTCAAATATTTGGGATATACCTTCAATCTCTGAAAATTTCAATCCATTATTCCATAAACCCTTTTCATTGGCTTCCATAGCGTAGGATATGGTATTTGCCGCTGAAATCGTATCCATGCCCAGTTCATCCAGCTCATAATTCCATTTTAATACAGCTTCCAGATCATTATTTAATATACCGCCGCCAAGCAAAACCAGTGTTTCCAGTTCCGGTCCCTTCACCGGTTTTCCCGCCACTTCCACAGTACGTGCACAGCGGATCGGACAGGTGAGACATCCCTTATTGACAATATTATATTTTTCTGCCAGCAGCTCTCCGCTAACCTTTTCAAAATCCTCATATTGACCACTACTGTAATTTTTCGTGGAAAGCATACCTTTCATCTGCATAGAGCTGACAAGGCCTGCCGTCCCCAGTCTTGGCAATTGATCTCCGGTCAACGGATGTTTTCTTAAATACTTAAACCACTTTTTTGTATGGGCCACCATCTTTTCCTTATCATAAATCGGAATTTCTTTCGTACCGCTGACACATACAGCCTTCAGACGCATCCAACCCATGACGGCCCCGGTACCGCCCCGACCAAACACACGGTCATTGGAAACAATACTGGAATACAATACCAGATTTTCCCCGGCAGGCCCGATACAGATCTTTCCGTTTTTGCGGACACGGCCATTTTTCATCCGAAGCTTATCATCCAGAGCTTCCTGGGTCCGGGTCGTTTTCATTCCCCATAGATCATCGGCATTATGGAATATCACATTGTCATTTTGAATTTCAATCCAGGTCTTTTCCTCACACTGTCCGGTTAAAACAAGTGCATCCAGCCCTGCTTTTTTCAGATAATAGCCAAAATGACCGCCGCAATTCGACGATGTAATATAACCGGTCTGCGGTGACAATGTGGAAATATTAAATCGGCTGGCGCTGGGCGCCCCGGTACCCGTCAGCGGTCCGGTTGTAATAACCAGAAGGTTTTCCATGGAGAATGCTTCTTCCGTACCTTTTAAATGGTCTCCAAGAATTTTGGCCGCCATGGTTTTGCCACCGATAAACAACTCTCTTTCTCTGTCAGAAAATGGATACTCGGACACTTCTTTTGTCGTCAGATCAATTTTCAACACTTTTCCCATATAACCCCCATATTGTGTAGCCATACCTTCTCACCTCTTTCTCTATTTAATGAATCCTTAATATATTTGTACATTCTACATATTTACATATGAAAAATCACCGCTCATCATATCGATAAACATCACTCTGTGATGCAGCAATTCTCCGGCACCTGTCGCAATCTTAATCACTTCACCAACCTGCAGGGCCGTCACAGCACTGACTGTGATCATAAGCGCGGTCACTTCCTGTTTTTTTCTGTGTACATACAAGCGCTCCAGAACAGAATCTCCCGGCAAAATGGTCGACACCTGACCATACCAGCCTTCCACAGCACCATGAACCAATGGAATTTTTAATTCAGTGCTCAGTTTTTCAAGATATATCTTAGTTTCAATATCATCTACACAATCCACCACAATATCCGCATCGGATACAAGATGTTTTCCATTACTTTGATCTAAAAATGTTTCATGCGTTTTTACATCGATTTTGGGATTGATGTCCAAAACCTGCGCTTTCAGCACGGCCACTTTGGATTGATTTACCGTGGAATTCATGGCATACATCTGACGATTAAAATTACTGTATTCCAATACATCTTTATCGATCAAAATCAATTTTTCAAAACCGGTCCGCACCAATTGATGGGTCACCATTTGTCCAAGAGCCCCGGCTCCGATCACTGCAACTTTCGCCTGTTTTATCTGTGCAGCCTGCTGCAATGTGAAAAAATCCATATTTTTTTCAAACAAGATACTATCCCCATTTCTATTCTGTTCAAATAGGACAAATACGACCGCATTCTTCGCAGCTATAGCCGCCCAACATATCCAGCCGACTTTTGAACGCTTCACTTTTCAGAATATAAATAAATTCCTGAACCGCTGGTAATTCGAGATATTTTTCGTAAGTGACAAAATCGTACTCTTCAAAACCCACATCAATAAAATCCAGATCTAACGCCTTTGCACAGGAATAAATCCCCATGCCCACATCCGCATTATCCTTTTGAACGGCCACAGCCACACTCATATGAGTCGCCACTTCATGTTCATATCCGGAAATATCTTTCTGAGAAATTCCCTCTTTTTTTAACAAATAATCAAAGAGAACTCTGGTTCCGGCGCCCCGCTGCCGATTAATATACCGGATTTCCGGTGTAATATCATGAATCCCCTGAATGTTTAACGGATTCCCCTTTTTAACAATAAATCCCTGGCGTCTGCGGACGCCTTTAATAATTACCATTTTTTCATCAGGAAACATCTCTCGTGTAATGCTTACATTATAGCTGCCATCCTTCTCATCCAGCAAATGGGATGGAGCCAAATGAGCTTCTTTTTTTCGAAGGGCAATTAACCCGGCCATGGAACCGACATGGGTTGATGAAAGGCACATGTCCCGGCCATCTTCCATCATCAGATCATTAATGACATCCAAAATCAAATCGTGACTTCCGATAAGCACCAGGGTTTTACGAATCTGATCCATATCTTTTACCAGCTTCACCTGAATATTTTCATGGGCAAGGATACCTTCCTTACCCTGCGGAATGATGCAAAAGCCATCGGCTCTCACAAGGGACATGGATGCACCGGCCCCCCGTTCCAGGGGTGATGCCACCAATTCGTCCTCCACGATTCCCAGCTTTACGCGGACATATTCTTCATATTTCAGACTGGACATCAGCGTCTTGGACAATTTCGCTGTTACCTGCTTTTGCTGTCTGTCCGAACCTCCAGAACCATAATACAAGTTCATGACAGGAATGACAAACTCTGTAAATGTCAGGTAAGACGACACCGGATATCCCGGAAGACCGATGACCGGCTTGTCCTGTATTTTACTTAAAATGACCGGTTTTCCCGGTTTAATAGCCACACCATGGGCATATACCTCTCCCAGTTCACCAATGGCATGAATGGTATAATCATCCCGGCCCGCACTGGATCCGGCATTAATGATCACAATATCACATTCCATGACCGCCTCGGACAAGGTTTTCTTGATCAGTTCCAGATCATCACGCAAAATCGGATAACGGCGGCCAATCCCCTCATTCTCTGTGACCATATTTTCGAACATCCAGGAGTTGGTTTCCAGGATCTTCCCATCCTCCAGCGGTTTCGTATATTCAATCATCTCATCGCCGGTCGGAATAATGCCGACTATCGGCTTCTTTATTACTTCAATCTCTGTAATTCCGGCAGATATAAGTACGGAAATATCAATTGCACGTATTTTATGACCGGTTGGAAGCACCATTTCTTTGGCAACGATATCCTCCCCTATGGCCCGTACATGGGCAAAGGGATGGGTGGGCGCGATAATTGTGTATCCTTCGCCATCCTCCGTTTCAATCAGGTCCTCTGCCATGATCACCGCATCATAGGGCGGCATGATCATATCCCCCGTGTCCACATCCAGATAATCCTTTTCATAAATCAGCCGCAAAGGTGTGCTTTCCGAAGCGCCCCTCGTATGTGAACTGACTACAGCAATCCCGTCCATGGCACAGGAATTATAAGATGGACTGGAATATCTGGCATACACAGCCTCTGCGGTCATACGTCCGAGACTTTCAACGACAGGAATCCGCTCTTTTCCCGGCCGAATATGAGAAAATGCGTCTAAAAAGCGTGAAAGCGCCCTTTCCTTCTCCTGAACACTTAAGTACAAATTTCTCTTCATTCCAACACCTCTACCCAAACAAGCTCATCTTTATTCAGTCCTTCTCTGTTCCGCGGTATCAATACATAGCCATCGGCCCTTCCAAGAGATGCAATGCTTCCTGATTTTGCATGAATCGGCTTTGCCACCAACCCTTCCGCATTTGAAATCAGCTTCACCGGAAGACAGGTTTCTCTTCCCTGATTACTGGAAACATTTTCACTGATTCTTGCCCTGTATGGCGGACGCATACGCAGCCCGCTTTTTTCACAATACCAATCGGCAATAACCAGCCGAAACATCAGCATTGCAGCCATCGGATGTCCCGGAAGCCCCGCAATGACCGTACGATGTTCCCTGTCATAGGCTAAAATCGTCGGTTTTCCCGGCTTAATAGAGATTCCATGGGTAAATACATTCCCCGTAATATACTCCAATACTTTCTTTGTATAATCCTTATTGCCTTTCGAACTTCCACCGGATAAAAGGACAATATCACTATCCTTCACCGACTGTGAAACGGCTTTAAATATTTCTTCCTCGTTATCTTTCACACGAAGCTGCCTTCGAACTGTCATTCCCAACGTTCGTGCCTCCGCCGCCAAACCATAGGAATTGATATCTCGTATCTTTGATGCTGTCAATGGTTCCCCAATATCCACCAATTCATCTCCCGTGGAAATGATCGATACAATCGGCGGTACATAAACTTCAATATCACAAATACCGAGGGCAGCCATTGTCCCGATATCCCTTGCATTAATTCTCCGGCCTCTTTGAACCAGGCAGTCACCGGCAGCCATATCCTCTCCGATCTGGATGATATTCTCGCCCTCACTGACTGCCTTATATCCAATGATTTTTGCCTCGGCATAGATTTCCGTGTACTCAACCATGAGAATCGCTGTTGCCCCATCCGGCACCATAGACCCGGTCTGTACCTGAACCGCTTCGCCGGGACCTACAGCTGTCTGAGCCGTCTCTTCAATATTTACCTGGTCTGTCACCCGGTAAAATGCCGGATTGGAATCACTGGCTCCATAGCTGTCTCTGGCTATGATCGCATAACCATCCACCGTTGAACGTCTGAAAGGCGGCACATTTTCTTTTGCAATGACATCCTCCGCACAAATATATCCCAATGCATCCGCACAGGCAATTCTCCGTACTTTCAATGCAAAATCTTCTGTTTCCTCTTTCAGCTTTTCTCTGGCTCGGGCCAATGTATCTGTATTTAAAAGTTCTATATTCAAATTAAAAGTTCTCCCTCAACAAATCGCTTTGTTTCTTCATTTTCCGGATGCATAAAAAACTGCTCCGAACCGCAGCATTCAACAAGCTTTCCCTTTTTTAGCAATACCACTTCATCCGCGAGCCGCCGGGCCTGGGCCAGATTATGGGTCACCATAACCATCGTTGTTCCCTCGGATTGGTTCATTTTCATGAGCATTTTTTCAATCTCACTGGTCGTATAAGGGTCAATACTTGCACACGGCTCATCCAGAAGCAGCAATTTAGGTTCAAATGACAATGCTCTTGCCAGTGCCACCTTTTGCACTTCCCCTAATGACAGTTGATTCGCTTTTTTGTTTAACAATGGTTCCAGTCTTAATTCCATTGACAATTTCTGTATTTTTGTTTCAATAATTTC
>CATYEA010000073.1 GCA_958405355.1 uncultured Lachnospiraceae bacterium | reverse complement strand
TCCAGAGTTACATAATCTGAATGGATATAGGCTGCTGTACCATCATAGTCAATCTTATACCATGTTGCTCCGCTGCTGTCTTTTTCTTCTCCTAAAACAGTAATTTCTTCATTTTGAGAAGCCACTGCAAGAATCGAATAATTCGTTCCGGCTCCGCTGCGAACATTAACATAACTTGCGTTCACCTTACCCGATTTTTTCTCCTGGGATGTATTATTGTTATTATTATTACTATTTGTAGTAATCTCAATATAAGCGCCAAAGACATAACCGGTCAGACCATTGATGGCCACACGATACCAGACATTTCCCGAACTGTCCTTTCCTTTACCGGTAATCGTCACCGTTTCGTTGTTCTGCAAAGTAATCCGGTTTCCCACACTATCTGTCAGATATCCTTTATCGGTACCCACACCATTCCGGACATTTAAATAGGAAGCACCAACATTGACCTTACCTGTGGCATTATAGTTTTCCAGTGTTGTATTGTTGCCATTTGATGGTACATCAATACTTCCGTTACCGCTGCCATTACCTGAAAACAGAGCTATACGTGTGACTCCTGCATCGGAATAATTTCCAAACAGCTTGCTGTAGGAATAGGCTGGGTCAAAAATATTAATATTTCCATCACCATCTGCAGAATCTACAGCAACCCAATGGGCACCGTAACCTACAGAAGCAACAACATAGTAGCCTCTGTCCAAATAGCTCTTAATCTGAGCCACTTTATCATAACGACTTCCTGAAAGGTCCACGCCCCAGCTGGCCAAACTAAAACCATCCACTGCTCCGTTTACCTTGCCCCAATAAAGTTCACCATTTGATGTAAAGCCGCCGTTATTACTTAAATATGTACATAATTTCCCCGGATCAACACCATTTTCATCCGCACAGCCGGAATGCACCATCAGGGTAGCAATCGCCACCACCAAACATCCTGACTCAGACATCGTATCTGCACTGGAACCCAGACGCTGACTTGCCCAGCGCGGATCATACTGTTTCCACGACTTATACTCTCCGGTCGCCGCCTGCAGATTTGCCCGTCCTTCTACAGCTTCAATGGTCGCCGTCGATCCGCTATATTCGCTGGCAAATACACCCATCGGTGCTACAGCCAGTGACAATGAAGTCATAAAAAGAATGAATTTCTTATTCATAACATGTCCCTTCCAAAAATCATAATTATAAAATATCTTCTATATTCTAACATACTTCGCATAAAATTTGAAGTGTTTTTGTAATATTTTATTAACTTTTTATTCACAAGTCGTACACATATAAACGGACATCCGGCTCCCTCTCCAGTCTTTGCGGCAATAAACGAAATCCCATTTTTTCTGCAAAATGCCAGGAAGGCAGATTTGCATCGTCAATACGCAGGATGACTCTCGGAGCCTCTAATTCCTCGTCGGCATATTCAAGGATGGCCTCCACAGCCTCTTTCGCATATCCCATTCCCTCATATTTTCCCGAAATCATATAGCCAAGCTCATAGTCTCCCTGGTCCCCGATAAATTCCACCTGGAGACCGCAGCGTCCGATGAGACGGCCATTTTCTTTGAGACACACAGCCCAAAGGCCGAAACCGTAAAAACCATAAATATAATGAATATAACTTTTCAGTTTTTCCAGTTCCTCTTCCCGATTTTCCGACAATGGCTGTAAAAATCGTGTATCACTTTCTTCATATAAAGAATACAGCCCCGCCAGATCCTCTGGGACAAATTCCCGGAGAATCAGACGAGGCGTTTCAATAATCACATTTCCCATAGAACATTTCCTATGCTTCCGGATAGAACAGACGGTTCAACGCACTGAAAATAGCCCGGAAGGAAGAACGGTTGATGTTGGAACTAATACCTACACCATAAGCAGCAACACCAGTATCTGAATTTACCAACTGGATGTAGCTGGCGGCCTGAGAATCGGAACCAAGTGTCAGCGCATGTTCATGATACATAGTCAGCTTGGTACGGAAACCTGACTGCTGGCACAGACCATGTTTAACAGCATCAATCGGACCATTGCCATAACCTTCGATAATCTTTTCTTCACCGTGATCTGTGTAGGTAAGAATAACTTTTGTATCATATTCACCCTGATCATCGCTGATATCTTCAATTCTCGCTTTACGGAAATGAAGCGGTTCTTTGGCATTAATATACATATTGCGGAAGGTATCCATGATCTGCTCTGGTGACACTTCACCCTGGGCCTCAGACATGGCCTGAATCTTATCCGCAAGTTCTTTGTGCATTTCTTTTGGAAGTTTGAAGCCATAATACTGTTCCAAAACAAAGGCTACACCGCCCTTACCAGACTGGCTGTTAATACGTACTAATGGTTCATATTCACGTCCAACATCGGACGGATCAATCGGCAGATACGGCACTTCCCATATCGTTGAATGTCTCTCATGAAGCGCCTGCATACCTTTACTGATCGCATCCTGGTGGGAACCTGAGAAGGCAGTAAATACCAATTTGCCTGCATAAGGATGTCTCGGCGGAACGCCCATCTTTGTGCAGCGTTCTGTCACTTCAATGATCTCATTGACATTTTCAATGTTCAGTTCCGGGTTAATACCCTGTGAGAACATGTTATAGGCCACATTTAAAATATCCACATTACCTGTACGTTCGCCATTGCCAAACAATGTACCTTCCACACGGTCTGCTCCGGCCAGCAATGCAAGTTCGGTAGCGGCAACACCACAGCCCCGGTCATTGTGCGGATGAATACTCAAAATGATCTTTTCACGTTCTGTAAAGTGGGTACTCATCCATTCTATCTGGTCTGCGTAAACATTCGGTGTATTCATTTCAACCGTTGCCGGAAGATTAAAGATGATCGGACGCTCAACGGTCGGCTGCCATACTTCTTTAACGGCCTCACACACTTCCAGAGCGAAATCCATTTCTGTTCCTGTGAAACTTTCCGGAGAATATTCCAGCCAAAGATTTCCATCAAAATTCTTGGCACCTTCTTTGACCATCTTTGTTCCCTCAATGGCAATCTGTTTAATCTCTTCCCGATTCATATGGAATACCACATCTCTCTGCAGGGTTGATGTGGAATTATAAATATGAAAGACAACGTTCTTAATACCTTTAATAGCTTCAAAGGACTTATCGATCAAATGCTGACGGCACTGACACAGAATCTGTACACGCACATCATCCGGAATCATTTTGCGTTCTACCAGCGTTCGAAGAAAATCATATTCCAACTGGGATGCTGACGGGAAGCCAATCTCGATTTCCTTAAATCCCAGTTTTACCAACATATTGAAAAACTCCAGTTTTTCTTCAACGACCATCGGCTCAATCAAAGCCTGATTACCATCTCTCAAATCCACACTGCACCAGATCGGCGCTTTCTGGATTTCCTTGTTCGGCCACTGCCGTTCTTTATAATCCAATACTGGTACTCGTTTATATCTCTGATAATTTAACATTTTTCTTCCTCCTAAATATAAATAATAGATACAGGGCACACCATTTTCAAAAAAAAGAGTATCGCAGAAGCAATACTCTTTAAACGCACTTAGATATATATGATCAAACTACTCGCCCAGGCCGGTTTCGATGACTTTTCGCATAGCTTCCAAAGCCAATTCCTCATCCTCGCCGTTGCAGCATAGTTCGATGATATCTCCACATTTGACACAAGCTCCCAGGACGCTCAGCACACTTTTCGCATTGGCTGTGCTTCCTTTAGCGCCAAATGTAATTTGTGATCTAAATCTCATCGCTTCTTTGCAAAAAATTCCGGCTGGTCGTAGGTGTAGCCCTGAAGGATTTGTGATTTTAATTCTATCGCTTACCATAATGTTATCTCTCCCCGTTTTATTGCCCAGTCTTTCGTTCAAAAATCGGAACATATAAAATGTTACCACTTTTTATTCAGGATGGCAACCATTTTTTACATGGAATCAATTTTAATTTTTACCGAAACTTCAGAGGCCAGTGAAACCTTCTGACTTGTAGCCATCTGCAGATTCACCGTATGCGTTCCCGGTTCAAGTCCTGTCACATCCAGACTGAATTTTATTTTTGAACGATCCAGCGTCTCAAAGGCTGCATCCATACCATACAATGTATATGTGATTGACGCATCCCCGATAATGGAATACGTATATGCATCCGATTTTCCAATCAGCTCTACGGAATCAAAATTAACACTTGCTCCCAAACGGCTGTACTCTGACACTTTAACGGCCAGTTTCGCTGTCTTATCCGTCTCCGGATGAACAAGGGTGCCTCCCATTTCTTTCACAAGGCCTTCCAAGTCCACTTCGGCCTCCACATTTTCAGAAATACCATCCGCCACATAATCCTCTAAAGTGATTGCATCGATGGAATCCAGAAATTCCTGGCTTCCCGCAATCTCCACCTCTGACGGAGAATAATCCGAAGATTCTATACCATACCCATCGGCCGGACTCACATCGATATTCCATTTCACAGGAACCGTCTTTGTATCCAGCAGAGTAACATTAACTTTCAAACTATCCTCGCTGAAGGTGATTTCCGTACTATCAATCTTATTCCCATTGGAATCATAAAGCACCGGTTCTACCACAAAAGAACAGTCATCCGAGATCCCCGACACATTAACCACCGCATAAACGCTGGAAATCCGGTCGATCGTCGTCTTTGCACCTTCGATACGAATGATATTCGGTTCTACACTGATACTTCCCAAAGCCTTACCGGTGATCACCGTTCCTTCAGCTTTCGTCGCCACCATCTTATCCACACTGGACAGATCTTCAATGCTGACCCGCATCATCGTATTAGCGCCCTTTTCAATAGTCACCTGATTCGCATTACGAAGCACCGTGATCTCAATAGGCACAGCGCCGGTAAATGATAAATTGGCAAAATCAGCCACCGCCTCAAAATCCTTTGCCGTCAAATCCTTTAAAATAGACTGACGGGCGCGGACAGTGATCGTGACCGTATTGCCCTCAATGACTTCGTAAGTTTTATCATTTTCACGAATTAATTCCTCATTGATTTTCGTTACCGGAATCTCCAGAGGTTTCGTCTGCTCCGGGTCCTCCATCGTAATAACAACAAGCCAGAAGACAATCGCCAACATCAAAGATATTATTTTCATGCCCAGATTATTCGTTAGCTTTTTTCTCATTTTTGATGATTCTCCTCCATCGGCTGCGTTTCGGCGCATCCTGATTCTTCATCAGAGTGCTGAGCTGCTCACGAAGCTCATCCTGGCTCAATCCACGGAAAAGCATTCCGTCATGAGCAACAGAAATCATTCCTGTCTCTTCTGACACGATCAGTGTGATACTGTCAGACACCTCGCTGATTCCCACTCCAGCACGGTGACGGGTCCCCAGTTCCTTGCTGAGAAGCATGTTATCCGACAGCGGCAGATAACATGTGGCCGCCACAATACGATTATTACGCACAAACACAGCGCCGTCATGCAGCGGCGTATTGTGTTCAAATATATTAATTAACAACTGACTGCTCACAAGCGAATCCAGAAAAATACCTGTACGCTCATATTCACTGAGCTGAACATCCTGCTCAATAACAATCAAAGCTCCTGTACGGGCTTTGGACATTTCAAGACAGGCTTTGATAATTTCCGCCTTCGTCTTTTCAATCGTCTTTGCCCCCTGCTCATTTTCTGCGGCATTACCGCCGAAATTGATAAAGGAGGACAGAATATTTTTTCGTCCAAGCTGTTCCAACGCCCGCCGAAGCTCCGGCTGGAACAATACAAATATGGAAATGATCGCCACACTGATCAAATTCTGGAACAACCATAAAATGGTATCCATCTGAAAAACATAGGCAAACAGCATAAAAGCAACGATTACCAGAATTCCTTTGAGCAGTGTCCATGCTCTTGTATCACGAATCCAAATCAAAATATAGTAAATCAACACGCTGATGATCAATATCTCCAGCACATTTGTCAATCGTATCGCCGGTATAAACGATACCATGCGACTGATCCAACTCGTTATCGCTGCCATGCCGCACCTCCTTTTTCATTATTTTAAAATCAAAACTGCTTGTTATTTCTGATCCAGTTCATCGAAATCGAAGCCATCAAAGGATAATTCGTCAAAATCGCTGACCGGAGGCTGTTTCGGTACTGTATTTGCCGGTTCCGGAGTTTCGTAAGCGGATGCCTGTTTCTCTTTCGCCTGGGATACCGGTGCGTCAAGCTCTGCTTCTTCCTCAGCCTTTGAACCTTTTTTAGCCTTTTTAGCTTTCTTCGGTTTCTTGTTATAAGTCTTCACAGTACGCTCTGCCTGAGTGATCTGAATCTTTGGAACTGCTTTTACATAGTAATAATAGTCATCATCCTCGAACTGCAGCGATTCCTTTCTTGCATAATCAAGCGTACAGCCCATAAATTGAACCAAGGCCGCCAACACCCCGCCGATAACAGAACCAACGACGACCATGGCTACACTCATGCCCTCTACCCCGGAGGACTGCATGGCCAGACCGATCACATTGACCAATGTACCCACACCAATAGCAATATACCAGGAATAGTCCACCGGCAGACGTGAAATTCCATAAACGATCAGGATCACCAGGGTGAACATAATAATATATGCAACCATTTCTTTATCGGCCAACAGTTTATCAAAAATATACTGATAACTTGTCATAATTTCTTTAACATCTGTTCCCGGGTCACCAAGGCTGGCTGCTTCCTGAAGATAACCGATAACCTTCATGAAAATGACACCGAAAGCAATCGGAATCGCAGCGAAAGGATTAAAGGCCATCGCCCCGACAAGCGGAATCATGTAATGAAGATTAAACTGGGCCAACACCGGATAAAGTACGATCAGAATTCCCTGGTCCGGAGCAAATTTTAAATAAATAAAATAGAAAAGCAAAAAGACGACCAGCGCCACCGCCGCAAGCACCATCGATAATTTAAATAAATGCAGCAGAACAACCAGCGCAAAGATCAATACAAAGATGGATACCGGAACTACCGCACAGATGACCGATAAAAACAGCATCGGAACCGTTCCTGTCAATGCCTCAAAATACCCCAGTTCTTTACTGACATAATTAAAAGCCAGCATAGCCAAAATAAACTTTCCAATTATTTGAATCGGATATTCAAAATTTTTATAAAATCCTACTACTTTTTCTTTTAAAACCAACAAACTTGTCATTATCTACTGCCCTCCGTCGCATTCTTTTTATCCTGCTCTGAATTCATCTCATCCAGGCTCTTCAAATCCTTATAATACCAACGTACCCTTTTCTGGGTATCTGCATATTTCCAGCCATAAAACAGAATACTGATCACGGCAAATATGATCAAAACAATTACATAATATTTCAGCACGCTTTTAGCAAAAGCCCATAAATCCATTCCGACAATATTTTCCATATAATATTCTGCCCGAAGCACCAGATAAAGGCCGAAACACAAGATAAAACCAATGGTCACACCGATCAGGCTTTTCAATGTATTCAACCGGACATAATCTCCTTGATAGTACCGGTTAATCTTTAAATCCTCTTTGCCCTGCCCCTTTTCGTACATAGCACAGCGGCTCATAATTTTTATTTTATCTTCATTGAGCATAGGAACACCTCACATCTGTCTGTTTTTACCGAAGCTCGCATTTTATTAAGCATAGAACGGCATTATTAAAACATTATAGCACAAAAGAAATTAAAAGTCACCCCATATCCCAAAGGGATTATTCAGCGCCATCTGTATTTTTAGACAAAATTTTCCTTTAATACACGCGAAGATTTTCCATCTTTCATAATTGTATAAAATGTGATTTTCATATACAATAAAAGACGACATGAATTTTAAAGGAGGAACCAAACATGGGCGGTTTTTTTGGCGTCACTTCAAAGCAGGACTGTGTGCTTGATGTCTTTTTTGGAGTTGACTATCACTCACATCTTGGAACCCGAAGAGGCGGTATGATCATTTACGACACAGAACAGGGCTTCCAGCGCCAGATTCATAACATTGAAAATACACCTTTTCGAACAAAATTTGAAAAAGATTTATACGATTTTCACGGCTGCTCCGGCATCGGATGTATCAGCGATTCCGACCCTCAGCCCCTTTTAGTACGCTCCCATCTGGGATTGTATGCGATCACAATGGTCGGTATTATCAATAATGCCGATGATCTTATCAAACAGTATTTTTCTGACCACGGCCATCAGTTTATGGCCATGAGTTCCGGAAAGGTCAACAGCACTGAACTGATTGCGGCTCTGATCAATCAGAAAGAAGATCTGGTCTCCGGTATCCGCCATGCACAGGATTTGATCGACGGTTCTGCAACAATTTTAATCCTGACACCGAACGGTATTATTGCTGCGAGAGATAAGCTTGGACGTCTGCCGGTTTTAATCGGTAAAAATGATAACGGCCACTGCGTCTCCTTTGAATCCTTCGCTTATACAAAGCTTGGATATGAAAATGTATATGAACTTGGACCGCAGGAAATCGTATTTATGGATTCCGATCATTTTGAAACCCTGGCCCCAGCCGGAAAGGATATGAAAATCTGTGCTTTCCTTTGGAGCTATTATGGATATCCAAATTCCAACTATGAAGGTGTTAACGTTGAAGTCATGCGTTACCGCAATGGTGAGATTATGGCTCGTGATGAAATGAAAGCCGGAACACTGCCGGATGTTGATTACGTTGCCGGCGTTCCTGATTCCGGAATTCCTCATGCCATTGGTTACTCCAAGGAAAGCGGAAAAACCTTTGCACGCCCATTTGTAAAATATACTCCAACCTGGCCGCGTTCATTTATGCCTGCAAACCAGGATATTCGTAATCAGGTTGCCAAAATGAAACAGATTCCGGTTCAGGAATTGATCGAAGGAAAAAAACTCTTATTT
>CATYEA010000072.1 GCA_958405355.1 uncultured Lachnospiraceae bacterium | reverse complement strand
CCGTTGAGGATGCCATGGCGATGGTCCATATGACAGAGCTGCGGGATCAGGACTTTATGAAAATCAGTGACGGTCAGCGGCAGAGGGTGATGTTGGCCCGGGCGATTTGTCAGGACCCGGAAATCATTTTGCTGGACGAGCCGACATCCTATCTGGATGTGAAGTATAAATTGGAATTTATGACTATTCTCCAGGAGATGACGCGGAAAAAGAAGCTTTCTGTCATCATGTCATTGCACGAGTTAGACTTGGCTGAACGGGTTTCTGATAAGATTCTCTGTATTCAGGGGAGTTATGTGGAAAAATTTGGACCGTCGGAAGAAATATTTGAGCCGGGATATATTTCTCACCTTTTTGGGATGACTGCAGGGAGCTTTGAAGAGGGAAGCGGCCTGACAGAACTGGAGGCGCCAAAGGGGACACCGGAAGTTTTTGTTATTGCCGGGGCTGGCAGCGGAAGGCAGATGTTCCGCCAGCTTCAAAGAAAAGGAATTCCTTTTGTAACGGGAATTATATATGAAAATGATATTGATTATCCGACGGCTAAAGCTTTGGCGGTGCATGTAGTGTCGGAACAAGCTTTTGAAAAGGTTTCTGATGAAAAATGTGAAGAAGCAAAAAAATGGATCGAACGCTGTGGAAGTGTCATTTGCTGCCGAAAAACCTTGGGTACGCTGGAAGAAGCCAATGCCTCATTATTGGACTATGCAAAAAGATGCGGTAAGTTAAAGGAAAAAACTATAACTGGCTAGCGGATTTTCATATTGGACGCAGAATCTGAAATATGCTATCATTACCTCGTAATCAGGTAGGAAATATATAGTATCAATAGATAGCAGAAAACAGACTGCGGAAAGAGGTAAGTTATGGCAAAAAAATCATATGCAGAAAGAAATTTGAAATTTGAAACATTACAGTTACACGTTGGACAGGAGCAGCCGGATCCAGTGACCGATGCGAGAGCTGTACCAATCTACCAGACATCTTCTTATGTGTTCCGAAACAGCGAGCATGCGGCAGCCCGGTTCAGCCTGGCAGATGCAGGAAACATTTATGGACGCCTGACAAACCCGACAGAAGACGTGTTTGAACAGCGTATTGCGGCGCTTGAAGGCGGCGTAGCTGCTCTGGCCGTAGCTTCTGGTGCGGCGGCTATTTCATATACATTTCAGAATCTGGCCCATGCCGGAGATCATATCGTAGCGGCAAAAAATATTTATGGCGGCACTTATAATCTTCTGGCCCATACATTACCGGAATATGGGATTACAGCGACCTTTGTAGATCCATTTAATTATGACGAAGTTGAAGCAGCCATTCAGGAAAATACAAAGGCAATCCATATTGAAACTCTTGGCAATCCGAATTCGGACGTCGTTGATATTGAGAGAATTGCAGATATTGCTCATGCACATAAGATTCCGCTGGTTGTAGATAATACGTTTGCCACACCGTACCTTGTACGGCCGATTGAATACGGCGCTGATATTGTCGTTCACTCTGCAACGAAATTTATCGGCGGTCATGGAACAACGATTGGCGGCGTGATTATTGATAGTGGAAAATTTGACTGGGAAGCCAGCGGCAAATTTCCATCATTAACAGAACCAAATCCGAGCTATCATGGAATCAGCTTTACAAAAGCTGTTGGGGCGGCTGCTTTCGTTACAAAGATTCGTGCGATTCTGCTCCGTGATACAGGAGCGACTCTGTCTCCGTTCCACGCATTTATATTCCTTCAGGGACTTGAGACCTTATCTCTTCGGGTAGAGCGTCATGTAGAAAATGCTCTGAAAGTTGTAGAATATTTAAATAATCATCCTCAGGTTGAAAAAGTCAATCATCCATCGGTATCCGATGATTCTGAGCAGCAGGCATTGTATAAGAAGTATTTTCCAAATGGCGGCGGTTCCATTTTTACATTTGAAATTAAAGGCGATGCTCAGAAAGCTAAGGATTTTATCGACAATCTGGAACTGTTTTCACTGTTGGCGAATGTGGCTGATGTAAAATCCCTTGTCATTCATCCGGCGACAACGACCCATAGCCAGTGTACAGAAGAAGAATTGGCAGATCAGGGGATCAAACCAAATACAATTCGTCTTTCCATTGGAACAGAAAATATCGATGATATCATTGAAGACCTTGAAGAGGCATTTAAAGCTGTGTTATAGAAATATGTAAAATTATTGGACGTTTTACCTAAAATATGATATGATATAAAATACACGTAAAATCAGCAGAAGTTTTTAAAACGTTGAAATGGAGTTTAGGAGGGGATTCTCAGTGCAAATGGAATCCCCTCCTGCAAAGCGTTTTTCTTGACAGCGCTTTATTATGGTTTTAAAAAGGTTTGTATGGTTTGCGGGTTTCGGGATTGTAAATACGTTGAGGAAAATTAAAAGCCCAAAAATAATTTTTCTTAATCGTGTTTATGATCCTGAATAATGACACCATTCTGTTCCATGTCAGCAATTTCATCTGCGGAGTAACCGATTTCTTTCAAAATCTCAACAGAATCTTCGCCGAGGTATGGACAGCGTCCGATACGGCCTTCCTCATCTTTGATGGCCGGACGTTCTGTAAAGAATACCGGAGTTCTTGCGTAATAAACATTTTTGCCATCCGGCGTTGTTTTCTTATAAATATAATCATTTGCCCAGTTCTGTTCATCAGTAGCGACTTCTTCCATTGTCTGAACAATTTCGAATGGAATGTCAGCTTCTGTCAGTTTATCAATCCATTCACTCAAAGTAAATTGTGCAAATACAGGTTCAAGTACTTCTACCATAGTAGGGATGTTCTGAAGCATTGCCTCGTAAGTATTGAAGCGAGGATCTTCTAAAAGGAAATCTGCTCCGGATACTTTTACGAATCTTGGAAGCTGTGTATCGTACTGGAGCAATGCCAACTGTAACCAGCGGCCATCTTTTGTTTTATATGTAGTTGCAGTTGCACTGTTTGTCTGTTTACGGCTTGTAGGAAGAACACTTCCATATTCCATAGCGCCCATCATCCATGAAATACCATATACGGCTGTGTCTAACAGAGAAACTGTAACACGTTCGCCCTCGCCGGTCTTTGCCTGGCGATACAATGCAGCCAGAATACCGGAAGCAAGTGCAATACCTGCATAGAAATCACCAAATCCGGAAATCGGTACACCTGGTGCTGTATCCTTTTCCATAATGGATAAGGCGACGCCGCCTCTTGAAAAATATGCTGTGTAGTCAAATCCCGGTTTGTCTTTTAACGGACCGACTTCACCATATCCAAGGATGGAGGCATGAATCAAATGTGGAAATTTCTCATGGAGTGTTTCATAATCAAGGCCTAATTTTTTTAATGCCTGGACACGGTTATTTGTTAAAAATACATTAGCAGATTCAAGAAGTTTGCCAAAGGCTTCCTGGCCTTTAGGATCTTTCAGGTTGATACAAAGGTCTCTCTTGTTGGCGTTCAATCCGTCAAGACCGTAATCATGTCCATCCTCGCCCGGTGCTGGATATCTGTAACTACGGGCAATTACACGGAAATCATCGCCTTTTGGAGATTCAACTTTAATAACTTCTGCACCGTAATTTGCTAAAATTCTTCCGCAGGAAGGTCCTGCAATAAATGTTGATAAATCGACTACTCGGATTCCCTCTAACTGTGCCATTCTTATTCTCCTTAAAAATGTGTACAAAATCAATGGTTACCGAACTGTAGATTGCGCGCAAAAAAATATAATATATATTTTCCTAAGTTCTACTTTGTTTTATCATTCATTGGCCTAACTGTCAATAGATAACTGTTCAGTCAAAAATAAGTTTGTCAGGGTTGCACAAAAATTGGTCCAACCAATCTAAACTTTTATGTGCGTTATTGTGCATTTTTTTTGTGAGACGAAATCCTCCAACCTGTTGCTTGCAACCTGGGATCCAAAGAGTATAATAAATATCTGAGGTGAAAGTTGCAGGATGAAGGAACATGTTTTTTCAAACCGGGCGCTGGCGGCGTTGCTTCTGCCGCTGGTAATTGAACAGTTTTTAAATTCAATGATGGGAACAGCGGATACGATCATGGTCAGCAATGTAGGTTCTGCGGCCATATCGGCGGCATCCCTGGTGGATTCTTTAAATATTCTGGTGATTCAGGTCTTTTCGGCATTGGCGGCCGGAGGAACGATTATTTGTTCCCAATATCTTGGCAGCCATAATGAAAGAGAAGCCAATCGGGCGGCGGTGCAGCTTCTGATTGTTGTGGGAGCGATCTCCACAGCAATTATGATCTTATGTCTTATTTTGAATGAACCGCTGCTCCGACTGATTTTTGGTTCTGTGGAAAACAGCGTTATGGAAGCGGCGAAGATTTATTTCTTTTATACGGCGATATCTTTTCCGTTCATCGCTTTGTTTGATGGGGCTTCGTCAATTTTCAGGGCACAGGAGAATACAAGGTGTCCGATGATTATCTCTGTGATTTCAAATGGCTTGAATATCGGCGGAAATGCTGTGCTGATCTGGGGATTTCATATGGGAATTGCCGGGGCAGCAATTGCCACATTGGCATCCCGGATTTTCTGTGCAGTCGTGGTTCTTTATTTTTTACATAAGCCGGGAAATGTGATAGCCATGCGGCATTTGAGCCGTCCGGACGGGAAATTGATTCGTCGAATATTGTCGATTGGTTTGCCGTCGGGCGTCGAAAATGGGATGTTTCAGTTTGGTAAGCTGGCTATCCAATCTACGGTGTCCACCCTGGGAACGGTGGCGATTGCTGCCCAGGCCATGACGAATATATTGGAAAATCTCAGCGGTATCGCAGCTATTGGAATCGGCATTGGTCTGATGACAGTGGTGGGGCAGTGTATGGGCGGCGGCCTGAAGGAAGAGGCGGCCTATTATATAAAAAAACTGACGGGCGTCAGTGAAATCGTAGTTATCCTGAGCAGTCTTCTTGTCTTTGCCCTGGTGCGTCCGGTAACGTATTTCGGTGGGATGGAAGCGGAAAGTGCCGGTTTGTGTATTTATATGATTGGCTGGATCACGGTGGTCAAACCGTTGGTCTGGACACTGTCTTTTATTCCGGCCTATGGTATGCGGGCCGCCGGAGATGTGCGTTTTTCCATGGTGACGTCGACGGTGACCATGTGGCTTTTCCGGGTAACATTATGTGTTGTTTTATGTCGGTTTTTCGGTTTCGGTCCGATGGCGGTCTGGATTGGAATGTTTACGGACTGGACGGTCCGGGGAATTGTGTTCACATTGCGGTTTTTCAGCGGAAAATGGGCAGAATTTCATGTGATTCCATAGATTAAGGGGTGTAGACAAACCCCGGAGGAAAAGGTATACTTTATGATAATGATGAAATTGGAGGGATTTTATGGAAACGATATTTAAACGGCGCAGTGTAAGAAAATATACGGAGACTCCTGTGACGGACGAACAGGTGAAACAGATCATCCGGGCAGGTATGGCAGCTCCAAGTGCAAAGAACAGCAGGGAGTGGGTATTTATTGTGCTGCGTGATCCGGAGATTTATAAGGCATTTTCCGAAGTCCATGTCAATGCATTTGCAATGAAAACGGCCCAGGCGGCAATTCTTGTCTGCGCGGATTTATCAAAGGAACAGGATCCGGGACAGGGATGGTGGATTCAGGATTGCTCGGCTGCCATGGAAAATATGCTGCTTGAAGCAACAGATTTGGGATTGGGCTCTCTCTGGCTTGGGGTACATCCAAAACCGGATCGTATCGCATGCTTAAAAGAAGTATGTAAACTGCCGGAAAATATTGAACCGCTGGGGATTGTTTCATTGGGCGAATCGACGAAAGAACGGCCGGCCAATGACAGATATATTGAGGATCAGGTATTTTTAAATACTTATGGAAATTCATGGGAGAAATAGAGGTAAAGTAAAATGAAAAGCACGATCAGCAGAGAGGAAGCACTGGCATTGCTTCAAAAATATAATAAAGAGGCATTTCATATCCAGCATGGACTGACGGTGGAAGGAACAATGCGTTGGTATGCAAAAGAGCTGGGTTATGGAGAAGAGGAAGATTATTGGGGCATTGTCGGATTGCTCCACGATATTGATTTTGAGCTGTATCCGGAAGAACATTGCGTGAAGGCACCGGAGCTTTTACGGGAAGCCGGAGTCGGTGAGGACATGATTTATTCCATATGCAGCCATGGCTATGGTATCTGCTGTGATCTGGAACCAAAGCATGAGATGGAAAAAGTGCTTTTTGCAGCGGATGAATTAACAGGGCTTATCGGTGCGGCTGCGCGGATGCGTCCGTCGAAAAGTGTCATGGATATGGAAGTATCCAGTTTGAAAAAGAAATTTAAAGATAAACGGTTTGCAGCGGGATGTTCCAGAGACGTGATTCGGCAGGGAGCAGAACGTCTTGGATGGGAATTAAATGATTTGTTTGAGAAAACCATCCTGGCAATGCGGTCCTGTGAAAGCACGATTCTTGATGAAATGCAGAAATTGGGCCTTTAAATAAAAAATTTGGTGTTGAATGAAGACGGATTTTGAATTAATATATATAGTATCTATCTATTATTACGGGGGTGAAGAAGAATGACAGGTGCAGATGCCATGGTAAAATGTTTAGAAGCGCAGGGGATCGACGTGGTATTTGGCTATCCGGGAGTAGCGATTGCTCCTTTTTATAACAGCCTGTATGATTCAAAGATTCAGAGTATTTTAGTTCGCCAGGAACAGAATGGCGGACATGCAGCCAGTGGTTACGCCCGTGTAACAAGGAAACCGGCGGTTTGTATTGCCACATCCGGCCCGGGAGCTACCAATCTGATCACTGGTATTGCCACTGCCTATTCGGACAGTATACCGATGGTGGCAATTACAGGGCAGGTATCGACACGGCTTTTAGGAAAGGATGTTTTTCAGGAGGCCGATATCACCGGAGCCTGTGAACCGTTTGTAAAATATAGTTATCTCGTGAAAGATGTAAAGGATATTCCTCGGATTTTTAAAGAGGCTTTTTACATTGCGTCCACCGGACGTCAGGGCCCGGTGCTTATTGACGTACCGATTGATATCCAGAAGCAGGAATTTGATTATACAGAGCCGGGAGAAGTTTCCATCCGGGGTTACAAGCCGAAGGTAAAAGGACATATCGTCCAGATTAAAAAGGTGGTTGAGGCCATTCAGAAGGCGAAAAAACCTTTAATCTGTGCCGGTGGCGGCGTAGTTCTTGGACATGCGGAGCCGGTAATTCAGGAGTTTTGTGAGAAGTACAGTATCCCGGTGGTTACGACGATGATGGGTGTGGGCAGTATGCCGAAACGGCATCCGCTGTTTTTCGGGATGCTTGGAACGAATGGTAAACCGTATGCAAACCGGGCCGTAGCTGAGAGCGATCTTCTTATTATTGTCGGAGCCAGAGTGAATGACCGGTCGATCGGAGCCTTATCCAAATTGGAACAGGATCGGTTGATCATTCATATTGATATTGATACGGCGGAAATTGGCAAAAACATCGGACCGACGATTCCGTTGGTAGGCGATGCCCGTCTGATTTTTGAAAGTCTGATGGAATATGATATTAACGTTTCCTTTGAGGAATGGGTTGAACGGCTGCGCAATATTAAAGTGAACTGTGTGGATTACCGTACATTCCATGAAGGATTTATCAATCCATGTTTGTTTGTTGAACATTTGACAGAACGGATGGATGAAGATGCTATTTATGTTGCAGATGTGGGACAGAATCAGCTTTGGTCGGCAGATAACTATGTTATGAAAAAGGGCCGTTTCCTGACGACAGGCGGCTTTGGAACAATGGGTTACGCCATCCCGGCAGCGCTTGGGGCCAAGATGGCAGCGCCGGACCGTCAGGTGGTTGCTGTCTGCGGCGACGGTTCTTTCCAGATGTCCATGAACGAGCTGGCTACCATGCTTCAGAACAATATCAAGGTTAAGATTATTATTATGAAGAATATGTACCTTGGACTTGTACGTGAATATCAGTATAACAATTACGATGAAAATTATATTGCTGTAGAACTGGGCGATATTCCAAATCTGAGAAAGATTGCGGAGGCCTATGACATGGATTATTTCCATTTGAGAGATATGTCAAAGATGGATGAGACGATTGAAGCCTTCCTGGCTTGTGAGAATTCGGCCCTGTTCGTCTGCCATGTTTATAAATTTGATAAAGTAAAGGAGTAGAGACAGATGAAAGGTATATTTTCCGTACTGGTTGAAAACCAGTCTGGTGTGTTATCAAAAACTGCCGGACTGTTTGCACGACGGGGATACAATATCGACAGCCTTGCTGTTGGTGAAACAGACAATCATGAGATATCCAATATGACCATCGTCTCTACAGGAGACGCAAAGGTCATTGATCAGATTGAAAAGCAGCTGAATAAAAAGGTTGATGTGATCAAGGTGCGTCGTTTGAAAGAACTTCAGAGTGTCTGTCGGGAACTGTTGATGATGAAAATCTCTTATAATAACACGACCCGCAAAGATATTATGGAAGTTTGTATGATCATGAATGCAAAAATTTCTCATGTATCCACCAAAAGCATGATTATCGAGCTGGATGCAAGCCCGGATATTATCGAGAGTTTTATTAAGATTGTTCAGCCTTTTGGAATTATCGAGATGGCGCGGACGGGTGTCATCGCGCTTCAGAAAGACGAGTAATTGAGATAAAAGGTAAAATTTGCCAAAATCTGGGAAAAGTGGTAGAATGCGGGTAATAAGGGAGACATATTTTATTTTTGCGGCGTAACATCGAGGAGAGACAGCTTATGAATCAGAAATCGCAAACCACGGAAGAAGCGCTGGTTGCAGGAATGAAACATTTAATAACCGTTATGCCATTTGAAAAAATCACTGTGAAGGAGATTACCGATGCGGCTAATGTAAAGCGTCCGACATTTTATAATCATTTTAAAGACAAGTATGATATTATTGAGTATATTCTCAAACAGGATCTGATAGAACCGGCCCGGACACTGG
>CATYEA010000071.1 GCA_958405355.1 uncultured Lachnospiraceae bacterium | reverse complement strand
GTTTTCTGTTTCAGGGATATTTGGACCGCTATGGTCTTGGCGATTGGGCAAAGGACCGCTACAGTGCTATGCCTGTAAAGGCCAGCGCCTGCGTGGATTGCGGTGCCTGTGAGACCCGCTGCCCATATAATTTGCCAATCCGGGATATGCTCAAAAAATGTGCGGAAGAATTTGGCGAATAAAAGCTTTGACAGATCATGTAAAAAATGTCCGGGATTGCAGGAAAAATCTTGTTATTCCGGACGTTTTATGGTATACTGTAAACACTTAGCGAGGTGTTTTCGAGCTTAGTGTGAATGCATACCTGGAAACTTAGTGAATCGGAGCCAAAGGCGAACGATGAGCTTAGTTGACATGGTATACTGTAAACGTCGTTAAATGACATTAAATTCTGGGGCATTGGTGCAGTGGGAGCACGCCACACTGGCAGTGTGGAGGTCAGGGGTTCAAGTCCCCTATGCTCCAGTTCTTTTTTATTAAAAAAATAGCACCTGTACAGGTGCCGGAGCTATGTAAGCCGCCTACTTTAACAGAGTGGGTGGCTTACTTTTTTTTATTTATTACGGATCAATTTTCATCAGGGCCACGGGATTTGTTGGAATATAGTGAAATTCAGAGAGAGACCAGAAATGGTCTTTTTTAATATACTAATATAGAAGAGGTGTAGAGATTAAGAAAGGAAAGTGTTTTTATGGAACAGGTAATGAATTATGTGAAACCAGAACTATTGATTTTAACAGTAGTGTTGTATTTTGTAGGCGTTGGCCTGAAAAAAGCCCAGGCAGTAAAGGATAAATATATCCCGCTGATTAACGGAGCTATCGGGATTATATTGTGTACCATTTGGGTATTTACGACATGTGCGTGCGGTACGCCGCAGGGCATTGCAACGGCAGTTTTTACAGCCATTACCCAGGGAATTCTGGTGGCTGGATTAAGCACATATGTGAATCAGGTAATTAAACAGAAAATGAAGGAGGAGTAGGATATGAAAGTAGTAGATGTAAGCACATGGCAAGGGAAAATTAATTGGGATGAAGCCAAAAAACATATTGACGGCGTTATTATCCGCTGTGGATATGGCGATGATATTGGAAGTCAGGATGATGAACAGTTTCTGAGGAATATCTCGGAGTGTGAACGACTTGCTATCCCACATGGTGTTTATCTTTATTCTTACGCAACGAATGAGGCCCATATGCAGTCAGAAGTTAATCATATCCTTCGGCTGATTAAGGGTCGGAAGCTGCAGTTTCCTGTGTATATCGACCTGGAAGATGAGGCTCTTCGTCCATACTTTAACGCTGAATTGTTCCGGCGAATGGGTGATCGGATTGAAGAGGCCGGTTATTGGTTCGGAGTATATGCAAATCTGGACTGGTTTAGAAATACCATTGGTAATTCTTTAGATCGTTTTACAAAATGGGTGGCCCAGTATAATAGCAAATGTGATTATACCGGTGGTCATGATATGTGGCAGTATACAAATCAGGGGACAGTTCCGGGAATCGGCTCTGGAAATATTGACATGAATGAATGTTACCGGGATTTTCCGAAAGAGATTACAGGTGGAAGAGAGGAAGTAGAAAAGCCGACTGAAAATAAACCAGAAAAAGTAAATAAAAACTTTGATGCTTTTATCAGAGCAAGAACCCAGAAACATGGATGGTTGCCAGAGGTAAAAAATCTGGAAGATTTTGCAGGATTTGAAGAAAGTCCAATCACAGACATTGCTATCCGTGTTTCGGCCGGCAGTGTAAAATATCGTGTTCATGTTATTGGCGCCGAATGGCTTCCATATGTAACTGGATATAATATCAATGATCATGTAAATGGCTATGCTGGCAACGGTAAGTCGATTGATGCTATTGAGGTATATTTCTATACACCAGATGGTTATGTTGTCAAACGGGCGAAATACCGGATTGCTCCATGCAGCGGCTCCTATTATCCATATCAATATGATAATGAAACGGGAAATGGTCAGGATGGTTATGCTGGTGTATTTGGTGTTAAGATTGGCAAGGTCCAGTTGTGCATTGAGTAAATAAAATTAATTATACAACCCAAAGGCTCTCGGAATGAGGGCCTTATTCCTTGTTGATTTTTGCAATTAGTGACAAAATCTGTGACAAAAAAATAGCGTATTTACAAGGCTTTTTTAATAGGGACAGGCGGATACATAAGGGAAAGAAATAAATTCCAGCTAGCCGCAGCCATTATGCAGAAAAGAAAAAGCCGAAGTGGTTAATCTTCGGCTTTCAAGAGGGGATAATGTTATTTTACTTCTTTGCTTTTGTTATTCGGTATGGTTATATGATACACAAAAATTGTGATTAAATTGTGTTCAAGAAATAAAAAGATTATAAAAATGATTAGAGAAAAATAAAAAAATCCACCAGCCGGAGCGTGTTTCTAAGAAATATTCTTTAAGTGAGCTTAGACACCTCCGATACGGGCGAAACCGCACTCCTCCCGGAACTAGTGGATATAAATATTATAGTGTATAATTAATTAAATATCAATAAAATGAATTACCAACGCCGGTCCCGTCGGTCGTCATATCTGTCATCGCGTCGGTCCCGCCGGTCATCATGTCTGTCATCGCGTCGGTCTCGCCGATCGTCGTATCTGTCATCCCGCCTATCTCTGCGGTTATCATATCTGTCATCCCGTTTGTCCCGTCGGTCGTCTTTTCTATCGTCTCGACGGTCATGATGTTCGCATCCGCAGCGGTCTGAAAATAATGAATTCGACATGGAAAATTCTCCTTTTTTATTTAGAATATGTCGAACCTGGTAAAGATGTTCATAATTATCGGCGATGGCGGACAACTAATGGAAGGAAAAAGAAAAGACGGCACAACCCTGTTAGGGTTGTGCCGTTGGATTATACTTTCATTTAGACAAATGCTGATTTTATTTTAATAATTCTGAAATGTTAATACTGAGGTCTGAGTATATACCGACTTGAACCGGCTGGTCAAATGGAATAATCATCGGTGCCGCATCTTCCTCATAATGATAAACGGTGGTTCGTTCTTTTGACGGGTCTACAATCCAGTATTCACGGACACCGGCATCTGAATAAAGAGCATTTTTGGTTGAATAATCCATTTTACGGCTGCTTGGTGATACAATTTCAGTTCACTTATTAATTTCTGGTGGATCCTGCTTGGCGGGGCCATATTGTAAAAATGCCCATCAATGAGTTCGGCCCGCTGACCTGCTGGTAAATTCCAATAATCTTCGGAAGTATAAATGTGTTCTTTTGGCGATGGCATAAAAATGCATCCTTTCTGAATTCCGCAATAATCGGTTTGAGTAAAAACAGCATATTTACAAAAACAGCGTATTTACAAGGTTTTTGCATTTATCTTGTGAATACGCTGTAAGCAGGGTACGGGAGTCGAACCCGCCTCCGCGGCTTGGGAAGCCGCTGTATTACCGATATACTAACCCTGCAGGATGCTCTTATTATAGCACCCTTTTTAGATTCTTTCAAGAAACATTCTGTGAATTCGGAAGTCGGCATCCAGCTCAGGATGAAATGAAATGCCGATTTGGTTTTTGTAGGCGGCGCCGACGATGTTACCGTCAACGCGGGCCAGAATGTTTACGTCATCCCGGGCTGTTTCGATAAACGGGGCACGTATAAAGGTCATCGGAACATCTTTTTCCGGGCCGAAGTCACTGTAGGTATGGAAGCTGCCGAGCTGACGTCCATAGGCGTTCCGACGGACAGTGACAGGAAGGGTTCCGAAATATGTATGTTCATCGTTGGAAAGTTTTTCTGCGAGAAGAATGAGTCCGGCGCAGGTGGCCAGTACAGGCAGACCATCACGGATTTTTGACTGAAGTGTATCGAACATATCAAGTTCTTTCAGAAGCTTTCCCTGAACTGTGCTTTCGCCGCCGGGAAGAATCAGTCCGTCGATGGAGATGTTTAAATCTTCGGCTTTTCGCAGTTCCACATAGTCAACATTTAATTTTTCAAGGACTTGTTCGTGTTCAGCGAAGGCGCCCTGAACGGCGGTGATTCCTATACGCATATTATTTCCCCCGTTCTGCCATTAAGAGTTCGATTTCCTGGGCATTGATGCCGACCATAGCTTCCCCAAGATCCTCAGAAAGTTCGGCGATCATTTTAGCATCCGTGTAGTTGGTTACGGCCTTAACGATGGCGTTAGCCCGTTTTTCCGGATTACCGGATTTGAAAATACAGGAACCGACAAAAACACCTTCGGCTCCAAGCTGCATCATCAGAGCAGCATCAGCCGGAGTAGCCACGCCGCCGGCGGCAAAATTAACGACCGGGAGACGGCCATGGTCGTGAACATATAATACCAGATCATAAGGAACCTGAAGTTTTTTGGCTTCGTCAAAGAGTTCATCTTCGCGCATGGAAGTAAGCTGAGCAATCTGACGATTCATCTGGCGCATATGGCTGACAGCCTGCACCACGTCTCCGGTGCCTGGTTCACCTTTGGTGCGGATCATAGAAGCACCTTCGTTTATACGGCGCAGTGCTTCGCCTAAGTCTCTGGCACCGCAGACAAAAGGTACTTTAAAACGGGTTTTATCGATGTGGTATACATCGTCTGCCGGAGTGAGGACTTCGCTTTCATCAATATAGTCAATTTCAATGGCCTCAAGAATCTGGGCTTCGACGAAATGACCGATACGGCATTTGGCCATAACAGGAATGGATACGGCCTCCTGAATACCGCGGATCATTTTCGGATCACTCATGCGGGCTACACCGCCGGCTGCACGGATATCGGCGGGAATACGTTCCAGAGCCATAACAGCGCAGGCACCGGCCTCCTGGGCGATTTTTGCCTGTTCCGGAGTGGTCACATCCATGATGACACCACCTTTTAACATCTGTGCCAGTTCTTTATTTAATGCATATCTTTCATTGTTCATAAGAATTCTCCTTCACTTTAATACTTTACAAAAACTATGAAATGAATTATAATTCATTTTGGCCATATTAAAATGTTCAATTTAAAATAATTTAAAAAGGTCAGATTGGAGGCCAGAACCAGGATGCTTACCTATTCTTTTGTCGATTTAGGGTCAGACAGTTTGTATGAGCATTTATATAAATGTATTAAAAATGATATCATGAATGGAAAATTGAAATCCGGAGATAAGCTGCCGTCAAAACGGAGTTTTGCAAAAAATCTGGATATAAGTACCATTACTGTGGAAAATGCCTATGCTCAGTTGATGGCGGAGGGATACATTTATTCGATGCCCAAACGGGGATATTTTGTTTCCGAAGTAAAGACATTTTCGGAAAAAAGGCCGGAGAGGGTAGAACATTTACCGGAAACGCCAAAGGAAATGACTTATTACGCCGATTTCATAAGCAACCGAACAAGTCATGATAATTTCCCCTTTTCCATTTGGGCGAAGCTGACCCGGGAAGTATTGTCCGGGGAAGATCTGACGCTGTTGCTCCCGCCGCCAGCCGGGGGGATTATGGAGCTGAGAAAGGCCATTGCCGATCACCTGTATCAGTTTCGGGGTATAGGCGTGTCACCGGAACAGATTATTATCGGAGCTGGGACCGAATATTTATATGGATTGCTTATTCAGCTCTTTGGAAATGAAGCGGTCTATGCCATTGAAGATCCGGGATATCAGAAGATTGCTCAGATTTATACAAGCCATGGGGTAAAAGTATGTTACATACCGATGGATGAGAGCGGTGTACGTACGGAAATATTGGAAGATTCCGGGGCGGATATTCTCCATTTATCCCCATCCCATCATTATCCGACGGGAACGGTAACGCCGATCAGCCGCCGGTATGAACTGCTTGGCTGGGCTTCAAAAAGTGAGCGGAGATATATTATTGAGGACGATTATGACAGTGAATTCCGTCTCCTTGGACGGCCGATTCCGTCGCTGCAGAGTATTGATGTGATGGATAAGGTCATTTACATGAACACTTTCAGTAAAAGTCTGTCCTCGACAATCCGTATCAGTTATATGGTGCTGCCTCAGAAACTGTTGAAGGAATTTTATGAAAAATTGGGCTTTTATTCCTGTACGGTATCAAATTTCGAACAATATACGCTGGCCCGGTTTATTTCCGGCGGATATTTTGAAAAGCATATTAACCGGATGCGTAATTATTACCGGAATCAGAGGGATGTCCTGTTGGAAAGTATACGGAAAAGTTCCCTGGCCGATAAAATACAGATTAAAGAAGAAAATTCAGGACTTCATTTTCTGATGGAAATTGATACGGAATTGTCTGATGAGGCTCTGGAGGCGGTGGCCAGCCGGCGGGGTCTGCGGATTTCCTGTTTGTCCAGATATTATCATCAGCCGGAACAGGCGAAACAGCATGTTATCGTGTTGAATTATTCCGGCATTGACAGGGAGCGGATGGATCAGGCCATCGATATTCTCAGCCAGTGTATTCATGGTGCGGTGGAGGATTGATAAATAGTCCTGTTTGTGGGGCATTAAACAGAAATTAAGCAGATTTGATCATTTCCATGGATTTCCAATGTTGACGTAGGGCTTGTTCTATGCTATGATTAGTAGTAATGAAAACTATGTGTGGAGGAAATAAAAATGGAGTATCGCATTATTGGTGACAGCTGCCTGGATTTGACACCGGAGATGAAAAAGGAAGGAAAGGTCAAGATCGTTTCTTTGACGCTGCAGGTGGATGGTGTGGACTTTATTGATGACGATTCCTTTGACCAGAAAAAATTTATCAAGGCTGTGGCTGATTATGAAGGATGTCCGAAATCCAGTTGTCCGTCACCGGAAGAGTATAAGAAAGCCTTTGGTGAAGATGAGGTAACGGCTTTTTGTGTTACTTTGTCTGCAGAATTGAGCGGTTCCTATAACAGTGCAGTGCTTGGCCAGCGGCTGGTGGAAGAAGAATTTCCGAACAAAAAAGTTTATGTATTTAATTCTCGTTCCGCCTGTATCGGAGAGACCCTTGTTGCCTTGAAGATTCAGGAGTGTGCAGAAAAAGGTGCATCCTTTGAGGAAATCGTGGCCCAGGTCGAAGAATATATTCGCCAGCGGGAAACTTTGTTTGTTTTGGAAAATCTTGAAACACTTCGCAAAAATGGCCGGCTGACCGGAATGAAAGCGGCCTTTGTCAGTGTATTGAATATTAAGCCGGTAATGATGGGAACGCCGGAGGGAACCATTGAGCAGTGTGCCATAGGGCGTGGAACAAAGAAGGCTTTAAAGAAGATGATCGAAGAGGTCGGAAGCCGGGTTTCCGATTATGAAAACCGTATTTTTGGTATTTCCCATTGTAACTGTCCGGAACGGGCCCAGTTCGTTAAAGCGGAGATAGAAAAGCGTTATCCGTTTAAGCAGATAATTATTGCAGATACAGCCGGAGTAGGGACGCTGTATGCCAATGACGGTGGTATTGTTATTGCATTTTAGTAGATATGTCGAAAGAAGTCTGAAAATAAAATCAGACTTCTTTTTATTTTTTGAATGATTTCCATAAAAATCAGAATTTAACTTGACAAAAATTATCAAGTTTGATAATATAAGAGCATAAAAGAAGAACAGGGTGTGTACAATATGCTGATTACGAAGGAAATGGATTATTCACTGAGAATGCTCTCGGCATTGGCATCCGGAGAGCAGATGACGATGAATGACATATGCAGCCGGGAACTGGCACCTCAGCAATTTGGATACAAGATTTTAAAAAAGCTGGCCAAAGCCGGAATGGTGGAGATTATTCGTGGAAATGGCGGCGGATGCCGGCTTAATTGTGATTTGAAACAGGTAACACTGTATGATTTAATGCAGGCGATGGGAAGCGGTACACAGATTTCGGCCTGCATGCAGTCGGAGTATGAGTGTCCCAGACGGCTTCGGAATCATAACTGCTGTAAGATTCACAATAATCTGGCAAGTATCCAAAAGGTACTGGATGAAGAACTAAAAAAACATACCCTTGCCGATATGATGGGCATTTGAGTTGGACGTGAAGGAAGTTCGGAAGCATAGCTTCAGGATGGGTTCTCTTTTATACAACAAAAGTGGACGAAAATTATCAAGTTTAAATTAGCTTTAAAAAAGGAGGAGTAGCGATGTATTTCAAAACGACAGAGGCTCACGAGGAATTCCGTCAGATGATTCGGAAGTTTGCAGAAGAAGAGGTTAAGCCAATTGCTTTTATGTTGGATCAGAACAATGAATTCCCTATGGATGCGGTGAAGAAAATGGGGGAAATGGGACTGATGGGTATTCCATATCCGAAGGAATACGGCGGTGCAGGTCTCGATGTTATGAGTTATGCGATTGCAGTAGAGGAATTGTCCAGAGTAGACGGCGGCACGGGCGTTATCCTTTCTGCCCATGTTTCCCTTGGAAGCTGGCCGATTTTCCAGTATGGTACGGAAGAACAGAAACAGAAATATCTGGTGCCTTTGGCTAAAGGAGAAAAAATCGGTGCTTTTGGTCTGACTGAGCCGAATGCGGGTTCGGATGCGGGCGGCACTGAAACAACGGCTGTTTTAAAGGGCGATTATTATTTGCTCAATGGCGGTAAAATCTTCATTACCAACGCACCGAAGGCTGATACCTATGTTGTATTTGCTGTAACGACACCTGATATCGGAACAAAGGGCATTTCTGCATTTATCGTAGAAAAAGGCTGGGAAGGCTTCGAGTTCGGTGACCATTATGACAAGATGGGTATTCGTTCTTCCTCCACGGCTGAATTGATCTTTAATGACGTGAAAGTTCCAAAGGAAAATCTTCTTGGAAAAGAAGGCGATGGCTTTAAGATTGCCATGGCAACCCTGGACGGCGGACGTATCGGTATTGCTTCCCAGGCGCTTGGTATTGCTCAGGGCGCTTTCGAGAGTGCATTGGAATATTCCAAAGAAAGAGAGCAGTTTGGCAAACCGATCTGCCAGCAGCAGACAATTTCCTTTAAATTGGCCGATATGGCGACAAAGCTTCGCTGCGCCCGGTTCCTTATTTACAGCGCGGCTGAATTAAAAGAACATC
>CATYEA010000070.1 GCA_958405355.1 uncultured Lachnospiraceae bacterium | reverse complement strand
ATCAGGTGCGGGAATTGCCGGACGGATTGTTTATCATTCCTCTGGTGTTTTTGAGCGCCTGGGGGAATGACACCTGTGCTTATTGTGTGGGTATGCTGATCGGTAAGCATAAGATGACACCAAAACTGAGTCCGAAAAAGAGTGTTGAAGGTCTGGTGGGTGGAATTGTTGGCGCGGCCCTGCTCGGTATGGCCTATGGCGCTCTGGCAGGAGGCCATCTGCCATCCCTTGGCAATGCGGTTGCAGCCTGCGGTATTATTTGCGGCGTCGGTGCGGTCATTGCCGTTGTTGGTGATTTGACAGCGTCTGCCGTCAAGCGGGATACGGGCATCAAGGACTATGGAAAGCTGATTCCGGGCCATGGCGGTGTGCTGGATCGGTTTGACAGTATTTTGTTTACAGCGCCGATTGTTTATTTCCTGGCTGTTTATTTTGGAGCTGCTATCTAAGGTTCCGGAAGTCAGGTAAAAAGTGAGGTAGGAACAGATGAAAAATATAGTGCTTTTAGGGTCTACCGGTTCCATTGGAACCCAGACTCTGGATGTGGTGCGTCATTATAAAAATGATTTTCAGGTGACGGCTCTGGCGGCCGCATCAAATATTGAAAAGCTGGAGGAGCAGATTCGGGAATTCAAGCCAAAGCTGGCGGTGGTTTACCGCGAGGATAAGGCCAAAGAACTGAGAGAAAAAATCCGTGATCTTTCGGTGGAAGTGCTGGCTGGTATGGATGGACTTTTGGCAGCGGCTGTGGAACCGTCAGCGGATATTGTGCTGACAGCGGTGGTCGGTATGATCGGTATCCGGCCAACGATCGCGGCTATTGAAGCCGGAAAAGATATTGCCCTTGCCAATAAGGAAACACTGGTAACGGCGGGACATCTTATTATGCCGCTGGCAAAGGAAAAAGGTGTAAAGATCCTGCCAGTGGACAGTGAGCATTCGGCAATTTTCCAGTCTTTACAGGGAGAGAAACGGGGACAGATTCATAAAATATTATTAACAGCTTCCGGCGGACCATTCCGGGGCAAAAGTCTTAAAGATCTGGAATCCGTCCAGGTGGAGGATGCCTTAAAACATCCGAATTGGGTCATGGGACGTAAGATTACCATTGATTCGGCTACCATGGTCAATAAGGGACTGGAAGTCATTGAAGCCCGGTGGCTCTTTGATGTGGGACTGGACCGGATTCAGGTCGTTGTTCATCCGGAGAGCGTCATTCATTCTGCGGTGGAGTTTGACGATTCCGCAGTTATCGGACAGCTTGGAACACCGGATATGCGGCTTCCGATTCAGTATGCTTTATTCTATCCTGACAGAAAGCCTTTAGGCGGCGAATGGCTGGATTTATTTAAATTGGGAACGCTCCATTTTGAGGCGCCGGACCTGGAAGTTTTTAAGGGACTTAAACTGGCCTATAAAGCCCTGGAAATCGGCGGTTCTATGACGACCGTCTTCAATGCGGCCAATGAACGGGCTGTGGCTAAATTCTTAGACAGAAAAATCAGATTTTTAGATATACCAGAAATAATTGGGGAGGCTATGGAAAAACACACTGCAATAAAATCTCCGTTACTGGAAGAGATTCTGGATACGGAGAAGGCAGCTTATGAATTTATCGAAAGCAGGTGGTAGCTTGGGAATTATTGTAGCTCTGATTGTATTCAGCATAATTATTTTATTTCATGAATTTGGTCATTTTCTTCTGGCAAAGAAAAATGGCGTCGGCGTCACTGAATTTGCCCTTGGTATGGGACCGATTTTGTTCAGCTTTAAACGGGGCGAAACGGTTTATGCAGTCAAAGCCCTGCCGCTGGGAGGTTCCTGTGCCATGGTCGGTGAAGATACGGATGAAACAGGAGATAATTCTTTTAATTCAAAAAGTGTATGGCAGCGTTTTCAGGTGATCGTTGCCGGTCCTTTATTTAATTTTATCCTGGCCTTTATTTTTGCGTTGATTCTTGTCGGTATTATCGGATATGACACACCATCGGTCTATAAGGTCGAAGAAAATGGTCCGGCCTGGGAAGCAGGCATTCGTGATGGCGATGTGATCAAGGAAGTTAATGGGCGCAAGGTTCATATGTATAAGGAATTTCGGACAGAAGTATTGATGAATTCGGATGGTACGCCGATGGAAATGGTTCTGACGCGAAATGGAAATGAGTACCGGACGACGGTCACGCCGGAGTTGAGTTCGGACGGCACATATAAAATCCAGATTTATGGCGGAGCTTATGAGCGGACTGGTGTGTTGGACACACTAAAATATGGCGTTTTTGAAGTTCGATACTGGATAACGACAACGGCCCGAAGTCTTGGAAAGCTTGTCACAGGCCAGGTTTCAGCCAATGAACTGTCCGGTCCGGTGGGTATTGTGGATATGATTGACGATACCTATCAGGAAGCGAAAAGTTACGGTTGGCTGGACGTTCTTTTAAATATGATGAATATCTGTATTTTACTGAGTGCCAATCTGGGCGTGGTCAATTTATTGCCCATTCCGGCATTGGATGGCGGACGTATCTTGTTTTTAATTGTGGAAGCGGTGCGGGGAAAGCCATTGCCGCCGGAAAAAGAGGGCTGGGTACACACCATTGGCTTTGCATTTTTAATGGTTCTTATGGTATTTATTCTTTATAATGATATACACAAATTGCTGCTGTAGCTGCAGCAGTTCGGGGAGGCGTGTTTGATGATTCGTGAAAATACAAAGGTGATTTCAATCGGTGGATGCTGTATCGGCGGAAAGAATCCGATTGCCATTCAGTCCATGTGTAATACTAAGACAGAAGATGTAAAAAGTACGGTGTCCCAGATTCTGGCTTTAGAAGAAGCCGGTTGTGATATTATCCGGGTGGCTGTGCCGACGATGGAAGCGGCTAAGGCGATTAAAGAGATAAAAAAACAGATTCATATACCACTGGTCGGTGATATTCATTTTGACTATCGGCTGGCCATTGCGGCCATGGAAAATGGTGTGGATAAAATCCGCATTAATCCGGGAAATATTGGGGCGGCAGACCGGGTGAAAGCAGTTGTGGATACGGCTAAGGCCTGTCATGTGCCAATCCGTGTCGGTGTGAACAGCGGTTCTCTGGAAAAGCCTCTGATCGAAAAATACGGCGGCCGGGTAACGGCTGAGGGCATTGTGGAAAGTGCTTTGGATAAAGTGCGTATGATTGAAGATTACGACTATGACCAGATGGTTATCAGTATCAAATCGTCAGATGTTATGATGTGCATTAAAGCCCATGAACTGATCGCCAGACAGACAGAATATCCGCTCCATGTGGGAATCACTGAGTCTGGAACGCTCATTTCAGGTAATATTAAATCGGCAGTGGGCCTTGGTATTATGCTGAATGAGGGTATTGGGAATACAATCCGTGTGTCTTTGACCGGAGATCCTGTAGAGGAAATTAAATCGGCGAAGCTGATTTTAAGAACCCTTGGATTGCGTAAGGGCGGTATTGAGGTCGTTTCCTGTCCGACCTGCGGAAGAACTCAGATCGATCTCATCGGACTGGCAACCCAGGTGGAAAATATGGTTCAGGGCTATGATCTGAACCTGAAAGTGGCTGTTATGGGCTGCGTTGTCAACGGCCCGGGCGAAGCGAAGGAAGCAGATTTAGGGATTGCCGGAGGTAAAGGCGAGGGACTTCTCATAAGAAAAGGTGAAATTATAAAAAAGGTACCGGAGAGTGAGCTGCTTGCGGTGCTTAAAGAGACATTGGATAACTGGAGTGAATAAAAATGGCGGCTTCTTTTTTTGAAGTATTTCCCGTTTTAAAACTGAATAGAGGAATGACGGATTTACTGGAAGAGGCGGTCGTGGATAAGGTCACAGCCAGTCAGGCGAAAAACCGGATTCGGGTCTATCTGCGCAGTCCAAGGCTGATATCCTACATGGATGTGCGGAAATTGGAAGAACAGATTCGGGGACAGCTTTTTGAAAATACGGATGTCCATGTGGATGTCATTGACCGATATGAGTTGTCGGAGCAATACACGCCGGAACGGCTCATGTCTATTTATTTTGACAGTTTTGAGGCAGAGCTGAAAGATTCCAGCGATTTGGAAGCCAATATTTTTCACAAGGCGAAAAAGGAATTTACGGATGCTCAGAGAATGATCCTCACCGTGGAGGATAATTTTATCACAGCCTCTAAAATTGAATGTATCCGGGACAAGCTGCTGAAGATTTTTCAGGACCGGTTTGGGTATTATGTAGATATTTCAGTGGAATACATCCGGGAGCGGAAAAGTCGTCAGGCCGAGTATGCGGAAGAAACCTTCCAGCGTGAGGTGGAGACAATCGTTAAAAACTATACGGAAGCGGAAGCTGCTGTCAAACAGAAGGAAGAAAAGATTGCTGAACAGCAGAAACCGGCCAGAGATTTCAAGAAGGAAAATACATATATTAAGAAAAAAATTATCGACCCGGATATTTTTTATGGCCGTCCTTTTGAGGGCGATGAGACACCAATTTCTGAAATCAACGATGAAATCGGTGAGGTAATTGTCCGGGGGAAAGTTATTCAGCTTGAGACAAGGGAAATCCGAAACGAGAAGACGATCATTATTTTTGCTGTGACGGATTTTACCGACAGTATTTCGGCCAAAGTGTTTACGAAAAATGAATTTTTGCCGCAGGTGCTTTCAAATTTGAAAGTCGGCACCTTTGTTCGTATGAAGGCCATGGCTGTCATGGATAAATATGACCATGGTATTGCGTTAAACTCGGTGATGGGCATTAAGACCATACCGGATTTTACGGAAAAGCGGATGGATTTAAGCCCGGTCAAACGGGTAGAACTTCATGCCCATACGACAATGAGTGATATGGACAGTGTGGCTGACTGTAAGACCATGCTTAAAACAGCCATGTCCTGGGGACATAAGGCGATGGCCATTACGGACCACGGTGTGGTCCAGGCATTTACTGATGCAAACCACTGCGTAGAAGGTAAGGATTTCAAGCCGATTTATGGCGTGGAAGGCTATTTGGTGGATGATTTGAAACCGATTGTCTTTGAATCGAAAAACCAGAGCCTGGACAGTAAGTTTGTTGTCTTTGATATTGAGACGACAGGTTTTAGTGCGGTCAATGACCGGATTATTGAAATCGGTGCGGTCAAGGTGGAAAACGGTGAAATTGTGGACCGTTACAGCACCTTTGTCAATCCGGAGCGTCCGATTCCTTTTGAAATTGAAAAACTGACAGGTATCAATGACGGCATGGTTGTGGATGCTGATGTCATTGAAAAGGTATTGCCGGAATTTCTGGAATTTTCGGAAGGCTGTATTATGGTTGCTCATAATGCAGAATTTGATATGAGTTTTATCAAAGAAAATTGCCGGAGAATGGATATGCTTCGGGAGTTTACGGTGGTAGATACCCTGGCTATGGCCCGGAGTATGCTGCCGGATTTGAAGAATTATAAATTGGATACGGTGGTGGAGGCCGTCGGAGGGACGCTGGAGAATCATCACCGGGCTGTGGAGGATGCGGAATCTACGGCGGATATATTTGTGAAATTTGTTGCCCGGTTAAAGGGTATGGGCGTGACGGACCTGGATACATTAAACGGTATGAGCCAGATGTCGGTCAACGCCATAAAGAAACTGAAAACCTATCATATTATTATACTGGCCCAGAATGATATCGGACGGATTAATCTGTATCGTTTAGTATCCTGGTCTCATTTGGACTATTATGCGAGGCGGCCGCGAATTCCGAAAAGTGTGCTGTCAAAATACCGGGAAGGCCTTATCATTGGTTCAGCCTGCGAAGCGGGAGAACTGTATCAGGCGGTGTTAAATGACCGTCCTTCCGATGAGATCGCCCGAATTGTCAACTTTTATGATTATTTGGAAATCCAGCCGATTGGAAATAATCTTTTCATGATTGAGAGTGAAAAGATTCCTCAGATTCAGTCCAAAGAAGATTTGATGGAAATGAACAGGAAAATTGTCCGTCTCGGTGAACAGTTCCATAAGCCGGTTTGTGCTACATGTGATGTGCATTTTATCAATCCGGAGGATGAAGTTTACCGGCGGATCATTATGGCCGGCAAAGGTTTTGACGACGCGGACAGGCAGCCGCCGATCTATTTCCGGACAACGGAAGAGATGCTGGAAGAATTCATGTATCTCGGTGCGGAAAAGGCAGAAGAGGTTGTTATTACCAATACAAATTATATAGCGGATCAGATCGAGCGGATATCTCCGGTGCGTCCGGATAAATGTCCGCCGGTCATTGAAGATTCGGATAAGACACTGCGGACGATTTGCTATGACAAGGCCCATGCGCTTTATGGAGAGAATCTTCCGGAAATCGTTGTAGAGCGGCTTGAAAGGGAATTGAATTCCATTATAGGCAATGGATTCGCCGTTATGTATATTATTGCTCAGAAGTTGGTGTGGAAGTCGGTGGCCGACGGCTATCTGGTTGGTTCCCGTGGCTCTGTAGGTTCATCCTTTGCGGCATTTACCGCCGGTATCACGGAGGTAAATTCACTGCCGGCCCATTATCTCTGTCCGAACTGTAAATATGTGGATTTTGATTCGGATTATGTGAAGAGCTTTTCGGGACGTTCCGGCTGCGATATGGAAGATAAGGTATGCCCGGTCTGCGGTACGCCTCTGTCGAAAGAGGGACATGACATTCCATTTGAAACCTTCCTTGGATTTAAGGGAAATAAGGAACCGGATATTGACTTGAACTTTTCCGGTGAATATCAGAGTAAAGCCCATGACTACACGGAAGTTATCTTTGGTAAGGGCCAGACCTTCCGGGCCGGGACAATCGGTACGCTGGCGGAAAAGACAGCTTATGGTTATGCCAGAGGTTATTTTGAGGACCATCAGATAGAAAAACGGAGCTGTGAACTGACCCGGCTGGCTTCCGGCTGTGTTGGCGTCCGCCGAACGACAGGACAGCATCCGGGCGGCATTATTGTTGTACCTTTGGGAGAAGAAATTTATTCTTTTACGCCGGTACAGCATCCGGCCAATGACCAGACGACCCGTATTATTACGACCCATTTCGATTATCATTCGATTGACCATAACCTGTTGAAGCTGGATATTCTCGGACACGATGATCCGACCATGATCCGTATGCTTCAGGATATTACTGGGGTGGACCCGACGACCATTTCTCTGGATGACCAGGAAGTGCTGTCTCTGTTCCATGGCCTGGATGCTTTACATATTAAACCGGAGGATATTGGTGGGACGGATCTGGGGTCCCTCGGTATTCCGGAATTTGGTACAGATTTTGTTATGCAGATGCTTCGAGATACAAAGCCGAAGGCATTTTCGGTCTGTCCCACGGTACGGACGTTTGGCTGAACAATGCCCAGACGCTGATTAAAGAGGGCAAGGCGGAAATTTCCACGGCCATCTGTACCCGTGATGATATTATGATTTATTTGATCAATAAGGGCGTGGAATCGGAGCTTTCTTTTAAAATTATGGAAAGTGTCCGTAAGGGAAAAGGTCTGACACCGGAATTTGAAGCGGCCATGAAGGAACATGATGTGCCGGACTGGTATATTTGGTCCTGTAAGAAGATTAAGTATATGTTCCCGAAGGCCCATGCGGTGGCCTATGTTATGATGGGCTTCCGTATCGCTTGGTTTAAGATTCATTACCCGCTGGCTTATTATGCGGCTTTCTTTACGATTCGTGCCACGGCCTTTGACTATGAACTGATGTGCCGGGGTAAGGAAGAACTGGAAAAACATTTGAAGCTTTATAAATCCAATCCGAACCTGACAGCAAAGGAAAAGGATACTATTCGGGATATGAAAATCGTCCAGGAATTTTATGCGAGAGGTTTTGATTTCCTTCCGATTGATTTATATAAATCGGAGGCGATCAAGTTTACGATTGTTGGAAATAAACTGCTTCCGCCATTCTCTTCGATTGACGGCATGGGCGGTATTGCGGCGGAAGCGTTGGCATTGGCCGCCAAAGACGGTCCGTTCATCTCGAAGGATGATATTGCCCAGCGGGCCAAGGTCAGCCGGAGTACACTGGATGTGATGGGAGAGCTGGGCCTGCTCGGCGATTTGCCGGAAAGCAATCAGCTTTCTATCTTTGATTTAAAAATCGGATAAGGGGGATTTGGTATGTACTATTTTATTGTCAATCCCAATGCCAAGTCCGGCAAAGGCAAGACAATCTGGATGAAGGTGTGCCAGGTCATGAACAGCAAAGGTCTGGCCTATGAAGCACTGTTCACGGAGAAAAAGGGACAGGCTGCCAGACTTGCCAGAGAAGCGGCGGAGCGGGAAGATAAGGAAAAAATTATTGTGGCCATGGGCGGTGACGGAACTATTTCGGAAGTCATGGACGGTATCTGGGACCACCCGGAAGTGACGTTTGCCTTTATTCCGATTGGTTCAGGAAATGATTTTGCCCGAAGTCTTGGGATATCTTCAGATTGGCGCAAGGCTTTAGACGGGATTCTTTTAGAGAAACATCGGATTTATTTTCATCCGGGGCGGCTGGAGTATAATGGAAAAGTCCGGCACTTTGGCGGCAGTATGGGGATTGGTTTTGATGCAGCCGTTTGTGACGGAGCGAACCGGCTGCGCTTTAAATCAGCCTTTAACCGTCTGGGACTGGGGAAATTCACTTATACCGGTGTGGCGATGAAACTTTTAATCACCAGTTCCTGTGATAAATTAAAAATACGTTTGGATGGTAAGGAAGTCCATCGGTTCCAAAAGGTTCTTTTCTTATGTGGATTGAAAGGAAATTATGAGGGCGGCGGCTTTATGTTTGCACCGGAAGCCCGGGTGGATGATGAAAATCTTCATATATGTATTGCAGCGGGGATACCGGTGTTCAAACGTTTCCTGCTTTTGCCGAAAGCTTTAAAGGGAGAGCATGTGGGTGCACCTGGAGTTTATATGTATCGATGCAAAAAGATAGAGATTTTGTCCTCCCGGCCAAAGCTGATTCATGGCGACGGCGAGGTCAACGGGCCGGTCACAAAGGTGACGGCCAGCCTGGAGCCGACGAGGATTCGGATGATATACTAAAGATGTGGGGAAGATG
>CATYEA010000069.1 GCA_958405355.1 uncultured Lachnospiraceae bacterium | reverse complement strand
CGCCTGAATATTGTCCACGATATTTTTAACTTTGCCAATAAAAATATCTCCGATTTCCAGAGCATCCGGGGCTTTTAAAAAAATTTCTGCAGCCTTCCCGTCATCGAGCAGGATGACCATATATTGGTTTTTGTAGTGAGTAATTATAACTTCTTTCGACATTTTTGAGTTCATTCTATCCTGCTTCCATATGCTTCGAGTGTTTTAAAATCAGCACCGTAAGTTTCTACACGATGAATATAGATAGAAAAAGTATCCAACTCTCTATCCATAAACCGATATAAAGTCGTCATTACCTGTTCAGGTTTTAAATTCTGAGTACTTCCTGTAGCTACGTTCATAAAACAGCCTTCTCCGTCGGCTTTAAAACAATGAATCATCGGTTTGATATCCATGGTCTTTTCACTTTTTTTTGTTTTTTTCGTAACTATGATTTCGTTCTGGGCCATAAAGCTTTCAATAGCCGCGGCCAAATCAAAATCCGGAGCCATATTCTCACGGAAAGTAATCCGGTAGTCTGCTGTTGTCACAATGGACATGGCGTTTTTACTGTCGTCAGGCAGCGCTACGGCGCTTAAAATACGAACGCCGTCGACCATCTGTTCATTGATCCGGCGTACCAGTTCGTCAGAAGATGGACAGTCGCCCATAACGATATCCATATATTCTCCGGTGCTTGTCAGACCAACGCCTAATGGCGCTGCGAAGGAAATAAGCTGATGGGGACTGTATCCCTGGGAATATTGTATATCAATTCCGGAACGCCGAAAAGCCTTCTGGAAGTAACGCATCATATCCAGATGGCCTATAAAACGCATAATGCCTTCTTTGGCAAATTTAATTCGTACCTTCAAAGCAGACACCTCCTTCGTAAACGCGGCAGCCACATCCAGAACATTGCATACGGCAGTTCGGAGTTACGGTTTCCTTTTGGGATTGAATATATTCGCGCCATAAAAATTCCTTAGTTACCCCGGCATCAATAAAATCCCATGGAAGAATTTCATCATATTCCCGGGTGCGTCCTGTATAAAAAGCCGGGTCTATGCCGCATTCTGCCATAGATTCCAGCCAACGGTCATAATAGAAAAATTCTGACCAGGAATCAAACATACAGCCCTTTTTGTAGGCTTTATAGATGACTTCGCCGACTTTACGGTCACCCCTGGCTAAAAAACCTTCCAGGGCTGTTAAATCAAAATCATGCCAGTTATAACGCATACTCTTTCGGTTAAGCTGCTCTTTCATCTTCCGGCTCAGGAAATGCTGTTTATCTTTAAACTGTTCCGTTGTATTCTGAGGCACCCATTGGAACGGTGTAAAAGGCTTTGGCACAAAAAAAGATGTACTGGATACCACATCCACTCTGGCTCCCGGACGTTTGTCCTTAGGAATAGTATAATAAAGGGCAGCAATGTCATTGGACAATTTGGCTATACCTTCGATATCATCATAGGTTTCACCCGGAAGCCCCAGCATAAAATAAAGTTTGACCCGGTTCCATCCGCCATTAAACGCTTCCATAGCTCCGGAGAAAATATCTTCTTCGGTCAGTCCTTTATTGATCACATCCCGCATTCTCTGCGAACCGGCTTCCGGTGCAAAGGTCAGACTGCTCTTTTTCACATCCTGTACCTGACTCATCACGTCCAGCGAGAAAGCATCAATACGCAGAGACGGAAGGGAAATATTTACCCGTTCCTTTACGCCGAATTCCTGAATCAGATAAGTGGTCAGTTCCTCCAAACGGGAATAATCACTGGAGCTTAAAGAACTCAGAGAAATCTCCTCATGACCCGTGGATGTCAGCATATCATGGGCATATTTTTTCAAAAACTCCAAATCCCGTTCTCTGTTCGGACGGTAAACGGCTCCGGCCTGACAAAAACGACAGCCACGGATACAGCCACGCTGAATTTCAAGAACTACCCTGTCCTGGGTGACTTTTATAAACGGAACTACAGGCTTTGATGGATAATACGTATGACTTAAATCCGACATGACCTGTTTCTTTATTTTCTCAGGAATTCCAGCTTCTGTTGCTTCAAAGGACGCAATCGTTCCATCTTCATGATAAGTTACTTTATACAAAGATGGAACGTAAAGTCCTGGAATTTTTGCTGCTTCAATTAAAAACTCTTTTCTGCTTCCACCTTTTTTCTTCCATATTTTATAGCAATCCATCAAGTCATAGTAGACAGTTTCTGCTTCACCTATATAAAATATATCGAAAAATTCAGCCAAAGGCTCCGGATTATAAGCGCATGGACCGCCGCCGATAACAAAGGGATGTTTCGTGGTACGATCTTTTGATCTCAATGGAATCTGGCTCAAGTCCAGAATCTGAAGGACATTGGTATAACACATTTCATATTGAAGGGTCATAGCGAGAAAATCAAAATCCTTGATCGGGTCCTGGGATTCCAGGGCAAACAGAGGAATATTGCATTCCCGCATGATGGCATCTAAATCCATCCACGGTGAATAAAGACGTTCACAGTAAACATCGTCCCGTTGGTTCAACATATCATAAATAATCTGAATTCCAAGGTAGGACATGCCAATTTCGTAGACATCCGGAAAACACATGGCAAAACGGATATCCACTGATGCAGGATCCTTGTATACCGCATTATATTCATTGCCGAGATATCTTGCGGGTTTTTCAACCTGAAGAAGAATATCATCGGATAAAGCAAGTTTTTTCATATTAATCTCCTTTTTCTACACATTGCATCCAGTATATCATATTCTCTTTTAATTTGCCAGACTGTCAATAAAAGCAGAGACATCTTCAATGGTATAGTTGACAGAAACGTATTCCGGGATTTCTGTTAATTCCTTTGGAATCTGACTGGCGGAAATCATCGGAAAGGTAATGCCGGCCACAAAAAAAGCCAGAGCCAGAAAACAGCGGAACAAGCAATAAATGCCCGGACTGATACCGGAAATATGATCTGTATAGTCTCTGGTCATTCTGCCGCTGCGTATACGCATATTCTGTATTTCACGTCGAGTATTCATATCCATAAAAACACCGCCGATACAATCTTATCAAAATTATATCGACGGTGTTGAAAAAATATACCTGTCAACTGTTTACAACCGGATACCAGCCGCTGAAAACAGAATCAGGAAAGCAGCATACGGTCATTAGCAAATTCACCGCCGCTGGCCTGTTCAAACTTCTTAAGAAGATCGCTGACCTCCAGATTACGTTTTTCTTCTCCGCGGACATCATAGATGATTTCGCCTTCGTTCATCATAATAAGACGGTTTCCAAGGCGGATTGCATCTTTCATGTTATGTGTGACCATCAGCGCTGTTAAATGGTTTTCTGTAACGATTTCTTCTGTTAAATCAAGAACCTTCTTTGCTGTTTTCGGGTCCAGAGCTGCTGTGTGCTCATCAAGAAGAAGCAGCTTTGGCTTTTTCAAAGTGGCCATTAAGAGGGTCAATGCCTGACGCTGACCGCCGGAAAGAAGACCAACTTTCGAAGAAAGACGATTTTCCAGGCCAAGGTCGAGACGGGTAAGCAGCTTTTTGTACTGCTCTTTTTCTTCTCCGGAAATTCCCCAGCGAAGTCCGCGGCTCTGACCGCGTCTTAAAGCAAGGGCAAGATTTTCCTGAATTTCCATGTCTGCAGCGGTTCCCCGCATCGGATCCTGGAATACACGTCCCAGATATTTTGCACGGGCATATTCAGGAAGCCTGGAAATATTGACGCCGTCCAGATTGATGACACCGGAATCAATCGGATAGACACCGGCAATCATATTCAGCATGGTCGATTTTCCGGCGCCGTTACCGCCAATAATGGTCACAAAATCTTCCGGTTCCAGATGAAGGCTGATATTTCGAAGCGCCTTTTTTTCATTAATGGTTCCAATATTAAACGTCTTGCTGACATTGGAGATTTTAAGCATTTTCCTCTCCTCCTTCCGAGTAAGCACGTTTTGCACGATATTTATTTAAAGAAACAGGAATACAGAGGGCAAGAGCAACAATGATTGCTGACAACAATTTCATATCGTTGGCATCCATACCAAGCTGGAGAACAACGGCACGAATAAGGAAATATACAACAGAACCAACAATAGCCGAGGCCAGACGGCTGCCAAAGGAGCGGAATTTTCCCATCAGCACGTCGCCGATAACGATGGCTGCCAAACCGATAACGATAGCACCGGTACCCATACCGATATCCGCATACTTCTGACTCTGACATACAAGGCCGCCGGAAAGGCCGACAAGACCATTGCTCAGCATCAACGCAATCATTTTAGTCATCTTTGTATTTACCCCGAGTGCACGGATCATATCTTCGTTATTACCTGTCGCACGCAGGGCCGAACCGATTTCTGTACCGAAGAACCAGTATAAAGCAACAATAATCAAAGCAGCAATGATAATACCGATCAAACCAGAGGCCTGAGAGGACTTCAATCCTGTCAGTTCAACAAAGTCGGAAAAAATCGTCTTTGTTTTTAATAACGGAATATTACTCTTTCCCATAATCCGAAGATTGATGGACCAAAGGGCAATCTGGGTCAAGATACCGGACAGAATTGCCGGAATATCAAAAACTGTATGTAAAAAACCTGTAACTCCTCCTGCAATCATTCCGGCTATTGTTGCGATGACAAGGGCCAGAGCCGGATTCATGCCATGGGTCACAACAAGTGTTGCACAGACACAGCCGCCAAGAGCAAAGCTTCCGTCTACTGTCAAATCTGCGATATCAAGAATTTTATATGTGATATAGACACCAAGCACAAAAACACCCCATAGGATTCCCTGGGATGCAGCGCCCTGTAGTGCCAGAAGTATACCGCCAATATTCATGAGCATTTCTCTCCTTTTCTTTTGGTATTGTCTACCTAAAAAAATAGCCCCGGCAAATATGAAACACATATTTGCCGGAGTTTAGTTTAAAATATCTGATTATTCAAGTCCGGAAATATCAATTCCCAATACTTTTGCTGTTTCTTCATTACCGATAAACTGACATTTGTCTTCTGGATAATATTCAATTGGCATTGTGGCCGGATCAGCTTCGCCTTTGAGAATCTTAACAGCCATTTCACCTGCAAGATATCCTAATTCATAGTAATCGATACTATATGTACAAAGGCCACCGGCTTCAACCATACCCTGTTCACCACAGATAACTGGAATACCATTTTCGTTAGCCACCATGGATACAGTGTTCATACCTGCTGCGATCGTGTTATCTGTAAAGCTGTATAAGCAGTCAACTTTACCTACGGCAGATTCAACAACGGACTGAATTTCATTAGAGCTTGCTACGGAGAACTCTTCATATGCAAGTCCAGCTGCGTCACAGGCATCTTTTGTCATCTGTAACTGAATATCAGAATTGCTTTCTGCGGAGCAGTAAAGAATACCAACGGTCTTAGCTTCCGGAAGAACTTTCTGGAGCAGACTGATCTGAGCTTCAATCGGTGTTAAGTCTGAAGAACCTGTAACATTTCCGCCTGGTGCGTCATTGGATTCAACAAGACCGGAAGCAGCGAAATCTGTGATTGCTGTACCTACGATCGGGATTTCTGTAGTAACGCCAGCTACAGCCTGAGCAGCCGGTGTGGCAATGGCAAGGATAAGATCATCGCCATCGTTTACTAATTTCTCAGCGATTGTCTGGCAGGCCGACTGGTCATTCTGAGCGTTCTGCTGGTCAATTTCGTAGGAAATACCAGAATCATTCAGAGCGGCAACAAAACCTTCATTAGAAGCATCCAGAGCGGCATGTTCAACTAACTGTAATACACCAATCTTATAAGTTTTTCCATCTGCATCAGCAGTAGTTTCAGCAGTTGTCTCTGCTGTTGTTTCAGCTGTTGTTTCTTTTGTACCTGAACCACAAGCAGTCAGGGAAGCAACAACCATGGCACCTGCCAGTAACATTGCAAGTGATTTTTTCATGTTTTCATCCTCTTTCCTTTTCATACTTCAATACACAAAAGCGTTGAAGCAACGCTTCTATATAATGATAAATGATTTATGTGAAAAAGTCAATTCTTTTAGCCTTTTTTCTTGCGTTCGAACCGGTTTTCATTGCCGTTCATCAGCCGTTTGATATTTTCACGATGACGCATCCAGGCCATCAGCCAAAATATAACGCTGACACCGAACAAATGCCACTCTCCCGGATATAAAATAAAGACACATACAGGAAAGGCCAGGCTCATATAAAGAGAGCCGACGGACACATAACGTGTTATAAAAAAGATGATCAAAAAACCAATAATACCAATCAAGCCGATTCTGAGATCCAGCGCCAGCATGACGCCGGAAGTCACGGCAATTCCCTTACCGCCCTTGAATTTCAGATAAAAAGGATAATTATGCCCAAGCGCAACTCCAAGTCCTGTATATGCCAGAAGGAGCTGAAAACTCAATGCCGGCACGAGCAGACGGCCATACACCAGGTATTTAACCAATAATATGGCGATAATCGCTTTCAATGCGTCACCAAGATAGGTGATATATCCGGCTTTCTTTCCAAGAACTCTCAGGGTATTTGTTGTTCCGGCATTTCCGCTGCCGTACTGGCGGATATCAATTCCATGGCACTTACCGTAAATATAACCGGTCTGAAAGCACCCGAAAACGTATCCGATGAAAAGGCAAAGAATGATATCTCTCAGCATCTCTATTTATCCTTATCCTTTCTCTCTCGAATAATAAACTTGAGCGGTGTACCGCGGAAACCAAAGGCCTCGCGGATCTTATTTTCAATATAACGTGTATAGGAAAAATGGGTCAATTCTTTATCATTGACAAAAATAACAAAGGTCGGTGGTTTCACGGCCACCTGAGTAATATAGTACAATTTCAGACGGCGCCCCTTATCCGACGGCGGCTGTTTTAAGGCAACGGCTTCTGCCATGATTTCATTCAATACACCCGTACCGATTCTCAGGGAATGGTTCTGGATGACCATATCGATTAATTCATAGAGCTTTGTGATTCGCTGTCCCGTCATGGCTGAAATAAAAATCAGCTCTGCATAAGGCATGTAGGCCAAAGTATCGCGGATTTTTTTCGTATAATCATAAATGGTCTTATCATTTTTAACGACCGCATCCCATTTATTCACGGCGATAATAACACCCTTGCCCCGTTCGTGGGCAATACCTGCGATCTTTGCGTCCTGCTCGGTAACGCCCTCGGTCGCATCAATCATTAAAATAACGATATTTGCCCGTTCAACGGCAGATACGGCCCGAATAATGCTGTACCGTTCCAAATCCTCTTTAATCTTACTTTTACGCCGGATTCCGGCCGTATCAATAAAGACATATTCCTGACCGTTAAATTTAACGACCGTATCAATGGCATCCCGGGTCGTTCCGGCAATATTTGAAACAATGGAACGCTGACTTCCGCAGAGTTTATTAATGAGAGACGATTTTCCCACATTTGGTTTTCCGATAATGGCAATTCTCGGACGCTCGTCCTCTTCCTCTTCGGCAGAGCCATCAGGAAAATGTTTGACAACCTCATCCAGCATATCTCCAAGGCCAAGCTGGGAAGCGGCGGAAATACCAAAAGGATCTCCAATACCCAGATTATAAAATTCATAAATATCCGCTTCGTATTTCTGGAAACTATCAACTTTATTGACGGCCAGAACAATTGGTTTGCCTGATTTCCTGAGCATGTCAGCCACTTTGTAATCGGCATCAATGACACCTTGCTGAACATCTGTAACAAAAATAATGACATCCGCGGTGGCAATGGCGATTTCTGCCTGCTCACGCATACTGGACAAAATCAAATCCTTACTCTCCGGTTCAATACCGCCGGTATCCACCATCGTAAACTGCTTGTCTAACCAGGTTACTTCCGCATAGATGCGGTCCCTGGTCACTCCCGGCGTATCCTTCACAATGGATATCTTACGCCCGGCCAAAACATTAAATAATGTGGATTTTCCCACATTCGGTCGGCCTACAACGGCCACAATTGGTTTACTCATATATATTAATCTCCTTTTTGTAGCAACGCATTGTACAAATCTTTTCCGTTTGATTGTACAATACGAATCGGAACTTGTAAAGTTTTTTCAATTTCCGTCACATGAACATCGTCCAGAAGTACATCTTCACCGCTGCGGAGCACATTGACCGGAAGCATTAGCCTTTCACCCAGATCCCGGCCTTTTAAAGCATGGATAATATCCTGCCCGGTGAGCAGCCCGGATACGGTAATCTGAGGGCCAAAAAAGTAGTTCGTTACCTCAATAACATCCGCCTGGATATTGGGATAAATCTCATTGAAATCTTTAATCAGTTCCCGCAGAAATGGTCCGGCCAGTTTTCCTGTGGCAATGGTACAGTGACCACTCCGAAAACGATTTTTGGATGTTAAGATTCCCTCTGCGATATCTTCATTTAAAGCATCGTGAAATTCACGTTCCTGCAGACGGAGCATCCCTACACCATTTTCCAGCTGGACATAACCATCGTAATTTTCTTCCTCCGGAAGGGACTCTCCTGCAAGGATATACCATTCATCGCTGGCATGGACGAAATGTGTGTCGTATTCTTCCATAAATTTTTCCTGATAGCCATGAATAATATCAATGACCTCCCTGGCGTCTTCCGGTGTAAAGGGTTCCAGTGGATAAAGTCCTTCCCGGTGATCTGACAGGCCAACGGGAACAACAGAAAGACTCTCCATATAGGGCAGAAATTTTCCAAGATCACCAATGGTTCTCCTCAGTTCTTCGCCGTCATTTATCCCCTTGCACAAAACAATCTGGCCGTTCATAAATGTACCGGCATCATAGAGTTTCTGCATTTGGTCCATAATCTTCCCTGCAAAGCGATTATGGAGCATCATGCAGCGAAGTTCCGGATTGGTTGTATGGACGGAAACATTGATCGGTGACAATTTGTATTTAATGATACGGTCCAAATCTTTATCTTTCATATTTGTCAGGGTAATATAATTTCCCTGAAGGAATGAAAGTCTTGAATCATCATCTTTAAAATAAGTGGTTGGACGCATTCCTTTCGGCAGCTGATCGATGAAGCAGAAAATACATTTGTTTGTACAGGAATGATATTCATCCATCAGACTGGATTCAAAATCAATCCCCAGATCTTCATCTGCATCCTTTTCGATTTCCAAAATCCATTCTTCGCCATTTGCTTTTAAAACAGTTAATTCAATATATTCATCATTAATCAGATAGCGGTAATCAAAAACATCC
>CATYEA010000068.1 GCA_958405355.1 uncultured Lachnospiraceae bacterium | reverse complement strand
GAATATTTTCATAGAAGCCGCCGCCGGTGATGTGGCTGCAGGCTTTTACCTTCACACCGCCGTTTTTCAGGCTCTTCAATGCTTTGACATAAATTTTTGTCGGAGCCAAAAGTGCTTCACCAAGAGTCTTGCCGAGGCAGTCATAATATGTATTTAAAGATTCTTCTGTCATTTCAAAAATCTTACGTACAAGTGAGAAACCATTGCTGTGAACACCAGAGGATGCAATACCGATCAATGTCTCGCCGCCTTTTAACTCTTTACCCGTGATCAAATCTTTTTTATCAACAATACCTACGGCAAAACCAGCCAGATCGTATTCATCTTCCGGATAAAAGCCTGGCATTTCTGCTGTCTCGCCGCCGATCAATGCTGCTTCAGACTGAACACAGCCTTCGGCCACACCACTGACGATGGTGGCAATCTTTTCCGGATAATTTTTGCCACAGGCAATGTAATCCAGGAAAAATAACGGTTCACCGCCGGCGCAGGCAATGTCATTTACACACATAGCCACACAGTCAATACCGATAGTGTCATGTTTTCCCATAATAAAGGCCAGTTTCAATTTTGTTCCGACACCGTCTGTACCGGAAACTAATGTTGGTTCTTCCATATTTTTGAATTTGTCCAAAGCAAAGGCACCGGAAAAACCACCAATATCAGTCAGAACCTCCGGCCGCATCGTCTTCTGTACAAATTTTTTCATCAATTTCACGGATTCATATCCCGCTTCAATATCAACGCCCGCATTTTTGTAATCCATATGTCATCCTCCTATTTATTCCACCGGATATTTTCCGGTAAAGCATGCCATACACAATGTATCTTCTGTACCTTTACAAGCTTCCTTCAAGCCTTCAATCGATAAGAAAGCCAGCGAATCAGCACCAATCATATCTTTGATCTGCTCTGTCGTCTGATGGCTGGAAATCAGAGATGTCCGGTCCAGCTCATTGCCGCCAAAGTAACATTCATATTTTACTTCCGGTGCGGCAATCCGCATATGGACTTCTTTTGCCCCCGCATCACGGAGCAGATCCACCAGAAGCCGTCCCGTCGTTCCGCGAACCATGGAATCATCGACAACGACAACCCGTTTACCGCGGACACGGCTCTTAATCACTGCCAGTTTCATCGTTACCCCGCGGCGGATCATATCCTCCGTTGGCTGGACAAATTTATTACAGTGAAATTTATTTTTAAGAAAAGCATCTTCCAAAGGAAGGTTTAAAGCTTTTGCGTATCCGGAAGCCGCAGCCAATCCTGAATTCGGCACCCAGACAATAACATCCGCATCGGCCGGTGCTTCTTTTGCAAGAATCCGCCCCATGGCCTCCCGGGCTTCAAAAACCTCAACATCCCGAATCACACTGTCCGGTCTGGAATGATAAATATATTCATAGACGCACAACGCCTTTTTCTCTTCATGAATCCGCTGGAAAGATTTAATACCGTCCTGATTAATCGTCACGATCTCACCCGGCATAACTTCCCGAATCACTTCCACATCAAGTTCATTATAGATACATGTCTCTGACGAGAAATAAAGAGAATTTCTCTTTTTCCCAAGAATCAGCGGTTTCATCCCCAATGGGTCCCGGACACCGATAATCTTTCTCGGCGTCATCACGAGCAATGCATAAGCACCGTGAAGCTTCGGCATAATATCCGCAATAGCTTCCTCAATGGTCTCGAAGCGATTGCGTGCTCTGGAAATAAGTACGGAAATAATTTCCGCATCATCGGAAGTCTGGAAAACAGCTCCTTGAAGTTCCAGTTCCTTTCTCAGTTCCTCTGTATTAACCAGACCGCCGTTTAAAGCCACCGCCATCTGACCGCTGGTATAGCGAATGACAATCGGCTGGGCATACTCCCGGACATCACTTCGATTTGAATGAAGGACATGACCAATACCGGCGTGACCTTCCATGCGGCCGAGAAGATTTTCATCAAAAATATCAATGACCATGCCGGCTTCTTTTTTATATTTGAACTGACCATTCTGATTGATACAGATACCCGTCGCATCCATTCCGCGATGCTGCATGGAAAAGAGTCCATAATAAATCGACGCTGCGGTACTGAAAGCATCGGTGTTATTGTTGTACATAGCAAATAATCCGCTGCGACTCATAAAACTCCCTCCTATTACATCTGTTTCAGATATTCTTCGTATTTAATGTTTTCTAATTTTTCTGCTTTTTTCAGAACTGTCTGATTCAGCCCTTCGGCATAATCCTTCAGGCGTTTGGAAAGCTCTGCGTCTGTTGTCGCCAAAATCTTCGCTGCCAGAAGTCCTGCATTCTGAGCGCCGTTGATGGCCACAGTGGCTACCGGAATTCCCGGAGGCATCTGGACAATTGAATACAGGGAATCCACGCCGCCGAGGGCTTTTGTCTGTACCGGCACACCAATGACCGGAAGTACAGTCATCGCTGCCGTCATACCCGGAAGATGGGCAGCACCGCCGGCTCCGGCAATGATCACTTTAATTCCTCTTTCTTCCGCTGTTTTTGCATATTCACATAAACGATCCGGTGTCCGATGTGCGGATACAATGGTCAACTCATAGTCTACTTTCAGTTCATCCAGAATCTCTGCCGCTTTGGACATGACTGGTAAATCCGAATCACTTCCCATAATAATTCCAACTTTTACGTCCATGGTACTTTCCTCCTGCTTCTAAAATGATATTTTTGAATGGGCCAGACGGGCTTTCTCAAGCGCTTCTTCCACTGTCGGCGCTGTCACAGTAATGTGTCCCATCTTCCGACCTTTAGATACTTTTTCTTTACCGTAAATATGTACTTTCACTTCCCCAATGGCATAAGCCTCATCCAAGCCTTTGACTTCGGCATGATCCACCGGATACTGACCGATAATATTTTTCATGACCGTCGGCCTGAGAAGCTCCGTACTTCCCAAAGGCAAACCGAGAATTCCCCGGATATGGTTTTCATACTGGGAAGTCACACAGCCTTCAATGGTATAATGGCCCGAATTATGAGGTCTTGGTGCCAGCTCATTGACAAGCACCTGTCCATCACCGGTCACAAACAGCTCAATACAGAGCATGCCGCAGGCATTAAACACCTGAACAGCTTCCCGCGCAATATCCATCGCTTTTTTTGTACATTCATCACTGATATTTGCCGGAACGGTCGTCTCATCCAGAATACTGTCTTTATGCACATTTTCCGCCACCGGAAATACCTTGACATCGCCGTTTACACTGCGACATACAAGAACAGATACTTCCTTTTCAAATGGACAAAAAGCTTCCACCATCAACGGCAGCTTTCCTGCGCCCAACGTCTCAAAAGCATTTTCCACATCGGCTTCCGTTGCCACCGGTGCATTTCCTTTACCGTCATAACCACCAGTACAGGTCTTTAACATCATCGGATAACCAAAAACCTTACCTGCTTCGCGAATATCTTCCGGTGTTTCTACTTTCTTAAAATCCGGTACTGGAAGCCCATGCTGTTTCAGCCATTCCTTCTGATGATATTTGTTCTGAATATGAAGCAGCGTTTCGCTGGACGGATAGACTTTATGCCCCTCTGCTTCCAGCTCCTGCAATGCTTCTGCATTAATATGTTCAAATTCATAAGTTACTACATCTACTTTTTCAGCCAGTTCATGGAAAGCGCGGACATCGTCAAATTCTGCCACGATATGCTCATCCGCAATGCTGTCTGCCGGACACTTTGGTGTCGGATCCAGAATAACAAAATAAGTATCCAGACGTTTTGCGTCTAAAATCATCATCTTTCCAAGCTGGCCGCCGCCAATAATTCCTATTCGATACATACTCTAAAGCCTCTCTTTGTAAAATTCAAATACGCCTTGGCGCACGAAACTATTCTCATTGTACCTGTCCATTTTTTATCCGTCAATAGCCGTCAAACAAAAAAAGACCCGAAACAGGGCCTTTTTTTTCAACTTATTAAATGTGCTTATCAATGCTCATTAATGACCATTAAGTGGTATGTTTAAGTCCTCCGTTCCTTCTAAAACAAACCGCCCATCCCGAATGACCGGGAACATGTTTTCATCGTTGTCCACGACAAAAATCTCATCGATCTCATCGTATGGAATGGTGATATCCGTATGGCAGTTAAAGTAGGCCTGGAATCCTTCCTCATCTCTGCGGGCAGAAATTTCATTTTCCCTGGCAATAATTTCCTTGCCGTCCGGATTAAATACCGCATGGTCCTCAGATCTCGAATAACAGGTATCACCAATGGCAAAATGAGGTCCCATCTTCTCCACAATAAGTATCGGCAGCCGTCCGGTAATATCATATGCTCTCGCCGCTGCATAGGCTGTCGTATTTGTACCAATGGCAAATTCCCCAAGAGGCAGACTGTCCCGGCCGATCAAAAGATAATCTTTGATAAGACGCCGATTTCTCTCTCCGTCTTCTGAATTACCGCAGTCAAAACTTACAATCCGTCCATCAGCAAAACGCAGCATTAAATCTTTAAAATGAATGCCATTCAAATAAACACTGGTGGCATGAAGAAGGCCTTCAGTACCATTGAGCATAGGACTTGTGAACACTTCGCCGAGAGGAATATTCACATCGGCGCAGCAGTTTTCAAAATTTGTCTCTTTCTTCGGGTTTTTCAACGGATGAAGACGAACCTTCATCACTGTTTTATTCGGAGATTTCCCCCGGATATAGACATAATCCCCCTTATCCAGAACATCAATGATTTTCTGCTGGATCCCGCGGTATACGTCATTATCCAATGTATTGACTTTGACAATTTCATCGAATACCGCCTCATAATCCGGCCCGATATCCGGCGTCGGAAAGGCAATGATCGTAAAGCTGATTTCCGAACTTTTCATATACTGTTCCACCAACTCCGCCTGGAGATTTGAAAACTCCGCTTCCAGCTTCTGCTGCTTTGGGCTCAGACGGCAGGCATTTTCCTTAAGCACCGGAGCAAATGGAATCTCACCAAAGGTTTCAAAGCAGGCCGGGCCCGCATTGGCCGAAATCCATTCCCGACACTCTTCATAGGCCTTTTTCAGAGCTGCCAGGTGTCGGTTCGCCATAGCCCTGTCATAATAAATAGCCTTATCCTTACAATGATCAAATTCAAACTGTGGGTTCACGCTCTTTCCCTGATACCCCACCCTTACCTGACGGCGATTGAGGATGGTCGTTGCTGCCGGGAAAAAGACAGGTTCCAGTCCATGTTCCCGGAATTTCTTCACCGCACTGCGAAACACCCGTTCAAAACCAATACTTCCGCGGATGGTCACATACTTTTTATTTTCTAAAGATATCCGGTTCACTTCAAAGCCCCGAATATAGCCATCCACAAAGGTTTCTGCCATGGCATCAACCGCTTCTTCCGAAAGACGATTCATATGCTCTGCCGTTCCAAGTTCAGTGTCTGATATGTATTCACCAAAATGATATAAATATCTTAAATCTGTCAGATCCGCCGTCATAATAATAGATTTAATCGGTGAAAAATCCGGTTCCTGCTGTTCATGGATACGCCAGGATACCATCTCATCGCTGTAATCACTGACATACCAGTAAACCGCTTTGGCAATCATTTCAACCGAAGGTTTGTCCCCCTCTTCCACTCCATAGACAAAGGCTGTATAAACTTCGACAAACAACTCCCATAAAATGACAACAGCCTCCAAATGTCCCATCATCCACAACGAAAAGGAACGATAAATCTCACTGGCTAAAAACGAAAAAAGCTTTCCGTATTCTTTTCCAAAAGCTTCTGCTGCCCTGTCCAGATTGGCATAACTGGTCTCATAATCCTGACGCAGCGGCCGGTACATATGCTCATAAAAGACTTTCCATTCTTTCAGAGACCGATCTTTAAAATCATGGGATGCCTGCCAGATTTTAAAATCATCCAACGCCACCATCCATCCCGACAGTTCACTGAAAAAGTCCATCCACTGAAAAGCTTCCTGACTCAGGCGCCCATCCGTCTTTTTTTTCTCAAGTTCTCCGGGAATTTCACGGATTCGTGTCATGGCAAGGCTATAGCGTTCCGTCAAAAATGTTTCTTCTGTCACCTTTTTCACTCTCCGTTTCTATAAAATAACCTACAATATACCAATCAGAAAAATACATCCATGGAGTACCGCAGAAACAACGCACACTCTGTACCCGGAACAGAGATATTTTCCTGCCACATCGGTTCTGGAACGGTCCCGCGCTGAAATTACAGCTCCCACAATGCTGCCAATCATCGTCACATAGGGAATAAGGCACATCGCACCACTCATCTGACCACTCTTATATATGCCAAAGCCAATGAAAAAGCCCAGTACGCAAAGGGATATAATGCCCATTGCCAGAGCGTAAATTCCGGATTTTGTCCGGCGTTTCTCAACTTTTGTAAAGCTATAGACTTTATTTGACAAACCAACGCCTCCTTATCCAATTCATCACCCAAAAAACAATATAACCAATGACACCGCCCAATGTATTTAAAATCAAATCATCCACATCAAAAGAGCCTACCCTGAAAATCAACTGGATACATTCGATAAATAAGCTTAATAAAAATGTCATACCGAGAACCCGCAAAAACTTACGATTCTTCCGCCGGACAATCGGCACCATCACTCCAAAGGGAATGAATGCCAGCACATTCCCGAACAGATTCAGCAGGAAAGCTTCGACTCCTACCAGTTCTCTATATGTATAAAACCGCATAATCTCTTTAAATGGTATGAGATTATAGCGATATGTATTCTGCACATCCGTCCGGCCATAACCCTCACTCCAAAAACAGACATAGGCCAGAACCATCAGATAAATAATCAGGAACACCACCGTGCCCCATTGGATTTTCTTCATTTTACACCTTCTATAATCTATATAATTAAAACGAAAGAAAAGGACATAAATCCGTCCTTTTTCTTTCGTTTACTCTTTTAACATCGTCTTTTAGAAGAGCAGATGCTTTTTATCGCTCAGTAACTGGCCGCCGCAGATAATGGATAAAATACCTACTGTCAGGCCAACCACAATACACACAACGCCCATGGCAATATTGGCGCCGCCGATACGTCCCATTGATTTATAAATCTTTTCATCCATAGAGCTTCCTCCTCTATTTGACACCGTACTGTGCGTAATAGGCATCAATTGCTGCTTTCAACGTGTCATCAATGATCACTTTGCCATTATATGGTTTATTATACAGATATTCCACAACCTCCGCCATCGATACAATGGCGCTTGTCTCAAATCCATATAAATCTTTAATCTCATCCAGGGCACTCTTTTCGCCGCCTTTTCCGACTTCCATACGATTCAGAGATACGATAAGTCCTTTGATTTCCACATCCGCCTGAGCTTTAATGATTGGGAAAGTTTCTTCGATGGATTTTCCTGAAGTCGTCACATCTTCAATGATAACGATCCGGTCTCCGTCTTTCAGTTTTGTTCCGAGAAGAATACCTGTATCCCCGTGATCCTTCACTTCTTTACGGTTGGAGCAGTAACGGATATCTTTTCCGTATAACTCGCTGATAGCCATTGTGGTCGCAACACCCAGAGGGATACCTTTATAGGCCGGTCCAAATAACACATCGAAGTCCAAGCCATAATTATCATGAATGGCCTTGGCATAATATTCACCGAGACGGCGGAGCTGAGTTCCTGTTACATAGGCTCCCGCATTCATGAAAAATGGAGATTTTCTTCCGCTCTTTAATGTAAACTCACCAAATTTGAGCACATCGCTCTCAACCATAAATTCGATAAACTCTTTTTTATATTGTTCCATGACTATTTCCTCCTCTATACCTGACAGTATTTTTCAATCACCGCTGCCGCCGAACCATCCGTCAGCGCCTCCGCATAATCCTTTTTCTCTTTTGTGAGCATTTGACCCAATTCCACAATCATCTCAGGAATCCGTTCTGCCAGAATAATTCCGGCTTTTTCTGCAAAATGACTTGCATCCACACCAACATGACCGCCGATAAAGCAGTCAAAGGCTTCTTCCATCACGCCGTCCACCTTGACTTTACGACCGGAAAATCCCATCGATGCCACCGGATGCCTTGCACAGCAGTTCGGACAACCACTGATATAAAGCTTCGGCAAACGATTTTCATCAATGTCTGCCTCGGCAACAGCTCTCTCCACCGCCTGGCAAAGCTTCTGGCTCTGATTAATTCCCGCCTGACATGTCGGTGTTCCTACACAGCTCACAGACATACGAACCGGACTCATCATCATCCGGCCTTTCATCTCTTCTAACAGATTTTCTGCTTCGTCTTTTGAAAGGTTGCGGATATACAATTCCTCGTCCATACTTAAACGAATCTCTGCCTCCGGAATTTCTGAAAGAATTTCCTGAATTTTTCTTCCGTCCTCTAACTTAAGCTGACCACAGAGCGGATGCAGTACCACCGTAAAACGCCCTCTCTGTTTCTGCGGCAGAATTAAAGAATTCGTTGATGTTCCAATAGCTGTCGATGCAGTTTCGACCGCATTTACTTCTTTGTCATCCCGACATACAGATGGTTCAATGCCGTCAAACTGACATTCCTTTTTAACATCGGCCAGATGCTTTTTATAACATTCCATAAAGGCATCCACACCCATACGGCGCGGGATGAAACGTACCCGGGCCCGGGCTTTATTTGTATAATCGCCCTCTGCCATGAAAAGACGGACCATGGCCTCCACATAATAGAGAACTTCTCCCGGTGCTACCAATTCGTCATAAGGGAGCCCCAACGCCGGCTGACCGCCCATACCTCCGGCCAACCACAGCCGGAACATTGGCTTTCCGCCATCAACAACGCCGACAAAGCCCATATCATTCACCGTCGCACAGCCTGTATCCGAAGCGCTTGAGGAAAAAGCAACCTTTAACTTTCTCGGCAGCTTATATCCTGTAGCATTGTGCAAAAAATAATCGCCAACCTGGCGCGCGTAAGGCGTCACGTCAAAAGCCTCCTCCGGGTCCACGCCAGCCATTGGAGACAAAGATACATTCCGAGGGAAGTTACCGCCGCCGCCCCGGGTAAACAGATCCCGGTCGATGGCGTCTTTCATAATATCGCATACATCATCAATACTCAGGTCATGAAGCTGTACGGCCTGACGGGTTGTTAAATGAATCTTGTCCAGGCCATACTTTTCAGCATAATCCAGAATCAGCCCGAAATGTTCTCCCGTCACGATGCCCGACGGAGTTCTCAGACGAATCATAAACTTTCCGGCTTCCTTCTGGGCATAGCTTCCCATACCACCGGAAAACCCTTTAAATTCCACTCTGGTCACT
>CATYEA010000067.1 GCA_958405355.1 uncultured Lachnospiraceae bacterium | reverse complement strand
ATGATTGATCGGCACATATTTTGCCTGACGGATATTCAAATCATCCACAACAATCTTCGTGTACCATTTATCCATAGAAACGCTGGAGGCCAGAACACCGCAGCCGACATAAGGAATTTTAGCCAGTTCAAACAAGCCCTGAATCGTTCCATCCTCGCCGTACATACCGTGAAGCACCGGAAAAATGACGTCCAGTCTCTGTTTCCGGTTCCGGCCGTTTTCCGAAAGAATCAATCCATGATCCTGCTCATCCGGAGAAATGATCGCCTGTATCTTACTATTTCTCCATGCGCCGCTTTCCACATCATCGATTGAATCTGCCAGCAGCCAGTGTCCATCCTTTGTAATTCCAATCAGAATCACATCATACTTTTCCCTGTCCAGGGCTTTCATGATCGTCACACCCGACATACAGGAAACATCATGTTCAGAGGACTGACCGCCAAACACTACCGCTACAGTTAATTTATTATTCATGTTTTGCACCTCTGTTATCTATCCATACTTATGGTATTGTAGTTTTTTATCTATTGTACCTGATTCACTCTAATTATTCAACTGCTTTCTTCCCCTGAAATTCCCGTAAAAAACCCCCAGCTCAGCGCATGATCCGAGGTTTTTCGTCATAAATATATACTTTCGGAAGAATTTCACTGACATCCGTCGTCTCTATTTTCAATATCACATCATTTAAGATAACTGATGGAATTCCCAGGTGTTTTCCATTATTTTCAAACATTTCCTCCATGTAAATGCCTATGGACCCAACCACTTCTTCATCCAGCTCCAGCACTTCTTCTCCTGATGTCAAGCTCTCGCATACAAGCATTGTCCGCGCAAATTCCGGATTGTTTTGTATTTCCTCCAGCAATCCTTTAAGCTTTTCCCGGTCAGAAACCACTTCACTCCCCAGAACAATGACCTTCACCTGGCCGTAATCCAGAGACTTTCCCGACATACTGTTGTACTTATCCTCACTTTTTTGTAAACTATCTGCCTCCAGCGTCATCGGCGGGTATTTGGCACTGCTGCCATTTCCCGTCAACGCCTCCAAATCCGGAAACGTATAGGTGAATCGGTAAGCTTCTTCCTCTCCCAAATCCACACCGAGAGCCATAACGAAGGCCCGGTTTTCAAGCTCCACATAGTTTTCACAGCCGGTCAGGCTGCCAATCAGGCAAAGTGCAAAGACCATCGTGCCAATCTTCCGGACCCGTTTCCGGGACAGCCCCACAAAACAGGGTACAATCCACAAAAGAACAGCCCCCGAGAAAAACATCCACGAAAAATAGATATTTAAGAACTGCCGTTGGGTTCCAAGCCACCAGGCCAATGCAGCCCCAGCCAGGGCACAAACCCATACCTTGCCGCGCGGAGCCTGACGAAGCGCGCCCTCCCGAAGGGAATGAATTGCGGTATGCCCGAATGGGTAAACCTTCCATCGATTGACTTTCGCTTCACGTATTCCCCACAATTCTACTGTGTGACTCAACGCTCCGGACAGACTGATAAACATGGCAAAAATCCAAAACGACAGCATCAGGCCATCCTGCCTCGATAAAAAGCCGCCGGGAATCCGGACAATCTGCATCAGAATTACCGTTGGCCACCGCTCTCCGGCCATACCCTCCACAGTCATTACCGTCACACAGAGTGCATAAATCAGCGCAGTCAGACCGCCTCCAATACCAAGCGCCCAGGCAAAAATCCGAAAAGGCTTTTCGTTTGGATTCTCCGGAGCAATGTAAAGCATCCACTCCACCGGAGCCATCAGCACCCAGGTCACCAATATTCCCTGAACAATCCCTGAAAAAGAAGTTTCTGAAAACGTCAGCAGGCGAAAAATATTGCCTTCCGGTATGGAAAAAAGTCCGATCAGCAGGATTGGTATTAAAATCAGATAAAATAAAATTTCCGACAATCGTGCCCGGACTTCAATCCCCTTTGTACTTCCATAGATTAACACGAACACCATTCCGGCAATGACCAGCCATTTCGGCATGGTATATAAAAAGGTTTCATTTAGGACTGAAGAAAACATTCCCATAAGAAAAACAAAGGATGCAAAGCAGCGAAGCCCATAAATCCAGCGCAGCACCGAACCCAGCCAGCCGCCGCCAAGATTTTGAATATAATGGCTTCCGCATTTTCCCAGAGCCCAGGATAACACTGCACCATCAAGCAGCGTCAGCAAAAGCCCGAGAATTAATGCAAGAAATCCGCCTTCTCCGGCCAGTCGCGGAAGGGCCATCGGTAAAAACAGACAGGCTCCGGTAAACACATCTAAAATTAATAACCGTGTAGCCTGGTGATTTGAAATTTTTCCATTATTTGAAAACATCCTGCTCCCCCTCCGATTTATAACGTATCCGTTGATCCTTCCTGGCAAAAACGGGACGTTTTTTTAATTTAAATAAAGGCATTCGTATCAGACCATCCTGAAAATCCCGATTCTCATCCGCCTTCACAGCCACATAAGGCATGAGGTAAGGAATCTTAAAGCTTTCCAGAGACGCCAGATGAATCAACACTGTCAGCATCCCCAGGACCACGCCGTATACGCCCAGAAAGGCACCAAGAAAAATCAGATAAAACTTTACCAGACGAAAGGCCGAGGCAAAACCTTCATTTGGTATAGTAAAGGATGCCAGCGCCGTCAATGCGACAATAATGACAACGATGGGACTGACAATATTGGCATCCACCGCAGCCTGTCCAATGATCAGACCGCCTACGATACCAAGAGCACTTCCCATCGGCCCGGGCAGTCGTATTCCTGCCTCCCGCAAAAGTTCAAAGGCTAATTCCATCAACAGTACTTCCACCGGAACCGGAAAGGGGACGCCTTCCCGCGCCGCCGCAAAGGATAATTCCAGACTGGTCGGCAGCATTTCCGGATGAAAACAGGCCACTCCGATATAGAAAGCCGGCAGCGTCATGGCAATGAGTGCCGCTGCATATCTTAAAATCCGCACAAAACAGACGATGCCCCAACGATTATAATAATCATCCGCCGCCTGAAAAAAGCAATTCAGCGTCGTCGGAAGCAGAAGAACCATCGGTGAATTGTCCACAATCAACGCGATTCGCCCTTCCATCACAGAAGATGCTGCCTTATCCGGCCGCTCCGTTGACTGAAATTGAGGAAAGGGGGAGTACCATTTTTTCTCTGTCAATTGCTCCAGACTTCCGCTGTCAAAAACACCGTCGATCTTAAACCGCTTCAACCGTTCCTGAATATCTGCCACCAGCTCCGGCCGGGCAATTCCTTCCATGTACATGACCGTAATATCTGTCTGGGAACGGACTCCCACCTTTGTCTGAAGGGTTTTGAGCCGGGTATCCCGGATTCTCCGCCGGATCAGCACCGTATTTGCCCTCATAGATTCGGTGAAGCTGTCCTTCGGCCCCCGGACAGCCACTTCTGATTCGGCGCTCTGAACACCACGGGTCGGAAATTTCTTACTGGATATGATCAGCGCTTTTGAACAATCCTCCAAAAAGATGGCCGTATCCCCCGATAATACTGCCAAAATGGCATCCTCCAGCGTCTCCGCCGCCTTTGTGTCCGCTGTAGTTATGGCTCGCTCCTGTAAAAAATCAAACACATCCGTCTTTGGCATATATTCCAGACTGTACATAATATTTTTCAGGAACTCACCTTCCACAAGCTCTCTGTCAATCATCGAATCCACATAGACCACATAAATAGGCAGCCCCGCTGCAATCATCCGCCGCTGAATCACATCCTGACAGTTTTCAAAACGTTTTTTCAGCTCCTCTATGTTCATCTCCAGTTGACTGGATATATTCATATTTCTCCCACCTCCGAACATTTCTGCACAAAAAAAAGAAGCCTTTGCACTAGTCTGTGCAAATGACTCCTTTTTTATCACGGTTTCTTTATTTTTTTGACGGAATGTCTTCATCCGCCTGAATCTTCTTCATGACCGTCAATTCCTGATTATAAACGTGACGGACGATAATATTTGTCGCCGTCTCCTTATCCCGCTTGGAAATAGCCTCAATGATTGCTTCATGCTCTTCAATCAATGTCTGATGGGCCAGATCATATTTCAAATATTCCAGACGATAACGGTACATCTGCTCTCTCAGATTATTCAACATCTGAATGAGTCTCAGATTCCCTGTCGCTTTATAGATGACATCGTGGAATTCCACATCCCGCTGAGCCTGCAGGGTAATATCATCCCCGTCCAGAGCCTCCTTAAAGGCTTCCTGAGCCTGCCGAAGTTCAGCGATCGTCTCATCTTTAATACGTTCACAGGCCAATTCTGTGGACAGGCGTTCCAGGGAAGAACGTACCTCCAGTACATCTCTCAAATCCTTTTCCGTAATCTTCGCAACAATAGCGCCCCGTCTTGGAATCATCAATACCAGGCCTTCCAGCTCCAGTTTGCGGATCGCCTCACGAATCGGTGTCCGGCTGACACCAAGCTGTTCTGCAAGCTGCATCTCCATCAAACGCTCACCCGGTTCCAGTTCGCCTTTTAAAATGGCCTGCCGGAGCGTATAAAATACCACATCTCTCAGGGGCAGATACTCATTAATATTCATCTGAAAATTGTGCATTTCTTCTCACTTCCTCCTAATCTGTATGACTTAACGATTCAATCGGGGATTAAAAGGCTTCACAAGATACACTTGTTTTGCCAGTGTTCCGTTTCTCAGAATATCTCTTGCCTTCAATCCCTGTTTCTTATCTTCAAAAATTCCAAATACTGTCGGTCCGCTGCCGCTCATCATGGCATTTAACGCCCCTTCCGAACACATCACTTCCTTAATCTGCTCGATCTCCGGATGTTCAGGAATTGTCACGGTTTCAAGGACATTTTCCATGCGGTCCGCAACCCCTTTAAGGCTTCCTGCCTCCAGGGCCGCCACCATGCCATCGATATCCGGATGATGTTCCACTGAATCCAGCTTCAAATGCTCATAAACATATTTCGTAGACACACTGATCGGCGGTTTGGCAACGAGGATATGACAATCCGGCATGGCTGCCACCGGCGTCAGTATCTCACCAATACCCTCCGAAAGCACCGTCCCCCGCATAATACAGTACGGCACATCGGCTCCGAGACGAACGCCTCGTTCCATGAGCTGCCGCTGTGTCAGTCCAAGCTGATACATCCGGTTTACACCGTAAAGCACCGCTGCTCCATCCGTACTCCCGCCGGCCATTCCGGCCGCCACCGGAATATGTTTTTCAATTTTTATATTCAAGCCTCCCGAAATATGAAATTCTTCCATAAGCATCCGGGCCGCTTTATAAGCAATATTGTTCTCATTCACAGGAAGAAATGACAGATTCGTTTCCAGCGTAATACCTTTCTGACGTCTTTCTTCCATCGTTATCTTGTCATATAGCTGAACTGTCTGCATGATCATCCGTACTTCGTGATATCCGTCTTTACGCCGCCGGATAACATCCAGTCCCAAATTCACTTTGCCATATGCCTTCATCTGAATCGTATTCATCTCTGTTCCTTCCCCATTGTTTTTTGTATACAATATTCACTATATATACAATTATAAAGAAACTTATTTTATTTTCAAGTCTTTATTTCAATATTTCCATATTTTTCATAATAAGAATTGGCTGCCCTACCGGCAGTTCATCCCCCTTTAAACCATTGACTTCCCGAATATCCTCCGGTGAAGCATAATATTTTTTAGCCAGCGTCCAGATGGAATCTCCCTCTTCAATCACATGTCCGGTCATCCCCGGCATTGCCTCAATTTTTTCAAAATCAAGAGGTTCTTCCCTCACCTGGGTCACAACCTGAATATTTTCAGATTTAAAAATGGATGCGTCCAGGGAAATCACCATCTTTACTTCAATTTCATCGTTATCTGTCATTGTAGCGCTCAATTGTTCCAAACTCGGGAAAATGTCATAGGAATCCCCTTCTCCGATATTTTCCGACTCTACCGTATAAGAAAATGGAATCGCGGCTTTCGCCGAATTCACCGGTTTCCTGTCATCGGCCGCAATATAAAGAATCCCAAGATAGACAACGCCCTCAACAAGAATGCCGTCTTCATTGATTTCCGTCTGGTCGATTTTTACTGTGGCCCGGGTATGACAGATCTGCAGCATCCGCACACCCTCACTGCCCAGATGCACCTTTTCCCGAATCGGACAACTGGACTGATTTTTCAATACCAGATTATCCAGACAAAGCTGCTTTTTCTCCGGAATCAATGTGATTTTCGACGAATAAATATCCTGCAGAAGCTTTAACGTCTCTTCCTGATAAATATTCATCTCTGCAGCCAATACGGCTTCGACGCCCACAATCCGGGCCTCCCCATCTTTATCACTGCGGATATCCAGATTCAGATGATCCATATGTATCTTAATATCCGGAATCATTTCCTGGGTCAATCCGTCCATCCACCGGTACTGTCAGTTCCACATCATTCACCGGATTTTCCAATGTCTCATCCCGATACAGTAAAAACACGGACAACTGCCCCCGAATCAGCACCCCGCCGTCCTGAAGCTTCATCTCCAGATTTTCCAGGTTTTCCTGATACCATATAATATCCATCATATTTGGACGATTGGCCGGAATCGCCGCTTCCTCGCGGATACGGAGCTGATCTTTCTGACTGACACACCGCTGGCTCAGATGACAGGTCCGATTCTGTGCCCATAAATCCTCACCATCCTCCATGGCTGTTGCCACTTCCTCTTCCCCCATCCGAACAGCCGTCACATGAAGGACTGCAATCGAACGCACACTGATCTTCCGCGAATTTATCATGCCGGTACGCAGATCTTCCATATCCCACCGGACACTCATCTGATCCATTTCCTGAAGTCCGTCCATATTAACTGTTTCTTCAAACGGAATCGAACCTTCAATGGACTGAAGCTGACCGTTGCCCTCATCCCCCATATAAAGAACGCCAAACACCAGCTCCCCCCGAATAAGGCACTTATCCTTTGACGGCTTCACATCCCGGATATGGAGTGTTCCCTTTTCCTGAATCAGACGTTCAATATCCGGTTTTGTATCCGGCACATTAAAATCATTATCCAATGTCATCTGAACCGATGCGCTGTTCTTATACATCGGCACCCGGATATATGTTTTTGATAAATTCATAAAAAGCCTCCTTAACTTTTAAATCGAATTGTCTGGTCCACACTTTCAATCTTTATGACAACAAAGGGATAGGACGCTACGGCCTCCGTGGTCTCCGATTTTTCCGGTCCGATCAGATCCGTATCCACCCATATACCGTTCTCTCCCTGATAGACATCGTTCACTTGTATACTATATCCCGATGTCTCCTGCTGCCCATACCCAACAATAATATATGAATAGTTTCCGTCATGATATGCCATCTGGAAAGCCTCATTTTTCCGTTCCTCAATCATTGCCTTTATTTCCTCCGGCAATTCTTCCGCATCTGCCACCGTAAACTCCATATCGGATATCTTTTTATCCGACGTATCAAACATGCTGCAGCCGCCAATGAACAAGCAAAGGCACAGTGCCGCCAAAACACTCAAAAATCTTCGATACATCCTTTTCATAACCCATGAACCACCTTTTTTACAAACTTATGACTCATAGCGGACAAATATGCAACAAAAAAGGAGCCCAGACCACACGTCTGAACTCCTCAAATTTTAATATTTTATTAAACCATCGTTGCGATCAATGCATCCAGCGCCTCGCTGACAGCAGCAGATTTTGCATCGGCATCGGCCAGGGATGTACCTTTAATTCCGTAGTAGAACTTAATCTTCGGTTCTGTTCCGGAAGGACGTACACAAAGCCATGCGTCATCTGTCAGATCATAATAAAGCACGTTGGAGCTTGGCAGGCCGGTCGGACGAACGGCACCTGTCTGGATATCCACGATTTCATCCTTCTTATAATCCCGGGCGGAAGTTACCGTCAGACCCGCGATCTCCTTCGGCGGATTGGACCGCAGTGTTTCCATAATGGACTGAATCTTAGCCAGGCCTTCAATTCCGGATAAGGAGATGGATTTCACATCGTCCTTATAGTATCCGTATTTCTCATACATGTCCACCATTGCATCCCAAAGCGTCTTGCCCTGAGTCTTATAATATGCGGCAGCTTCACAGAGAGCCATTGTTGCGACAATGGCATCTTTGTCCCTTGCATGCGTACCAATCAGACAGCCATAGCTTTCCTCGAAGCCAAAAAGGTAAGTGCCCTTTCCGCTTGTCTCAAAACCAAGAATCTGCTGTCCAATATATTTGAAACCGGTCAGACACTCGATCAGACGAATGCCGTAACCCTTTGCAATGGCATCCGCCATGTTTGTTGTTACGATTGTTTTAATCAGTGCGCCATCCTCCGGCAATCCGCCGTTCAATGCCTTTATCTGGCTGATTGTATATTCAGCCAACAGGCAGCCGGACATATTGCCTGTGAGATTATGATATTCGCCGTTTTTATCTTTTACACGAACACCGAGACGGTCTGCATCCGGGTCTGTCGCCAGAACCAGATCTGCATCTATTTCTTTAGCCAGCTTCAGACCGAGTACAAAAGCTTCATCCGCTTCCGGATTCGGATAGCTGACTGTCGGGAACTCTCCATCCGGAAGTTCCTGCTCCGGAACAACGTATACATTCTCAAATCCAAGTTCTTTTAAAATCCGGCGGGCCGGGATATTCCCTGTACCATGAAGCGGTGTATAGACAACCTTCAAGTCTTTTCCCATAGCCTGAATGGCCTCCGGATGTTTCACCTGTTCTTTCAGACGGGCGATATATTTGTCGTCAATATCCTTGCCGATGATCGTACAGAGACCAGCTTTAACAGCTTCATCCTTATCCATCGTCAAAACGTTATTATAATCGGTTACAGCCTGAACCTCAGTCATAATTCCGCCATCATGTGGCGGTGTGATCTGAGCGCCGTCTTCCCAGTAAACTTTATATCCGTTATATTCCGGCGGATTGTGGCTTGCTGTAATATTAATTCCGGCGATACAGCCCAATTCACGCACTGCAAAGGACAGTTCCGGTGTCGGTCTTAAAGACTCAAATAAATAAGCTTTAATACCGTTTGCAGCCAGACAGAGCGCTGCTTCTGCAGCAAACTCCGGTGACATACGCCGTGAATCAAACGCAATAGCTACGCCCTTGGATTCCCCATTTTGTTTCTTTATGTAGTTGGCCAGCCCCTGCGTCGTCTTACGCACAGTGTAAATATTCATCCGGTTTGTTCCGGCACCAATAATACCTCGAAGACCTGCGGTACCAAATTCCAAATCCTTATAAAAACGTTCTTTAATCTCTTTATCATCTTCCTTGATGCTTAACAGCTCT
>CATYEA010000066.1 GCA_958405355.1 uncultured Lachnospiraceae bacterium | reverse complement strand
TCCCTTCGGCATCCGGTCAGGACTTGGAACCATGCCCGGAATCACATGAAGACGAGTTTCTTCCTCATCATTCAATTTCGGAATACAATTCATCAGACCGTGGGTGTATGGGTGCATCGGCGTTTCAAAGATCTGGTCCGCCGTACCATATTCTACAATTTTTCCGGCATACATAACCATAACATCATCGGCCACTTCTGCGATAACACCCAAATCATGAGTGATCATCATGATAGACGTTCCAAGTTTTTCTTTCAACTCATTGATCAGATCCAGAATCTGGGCCTGAATGGTAACGTCCAGGGCCGTTGTCGGCTCGTCACAGATGAGCAGCTTTGGATTACAGGACAATGCCATAGCGATCATAACACGCTGACGCATACCGCCGGATAACTGATGCGGATATTCATTAAAACGCTTCTCAGCCAACGGGATCTTTACCAGTTTCAGCATCTCGATGGCACGTTCCTTCGCTTTTGTCTTGTCCATATCCGTATGGATCATCAAAGCTTCCATAATCTGCTGTCCCACGGTAAACACCGGATTTAAAGATGTCATCGGTTCCTGGAAAATCATGGCGATTTCACCGCCACGGATCTTACGCATCTCATCTTTATCCTTATTCAAAAGATTTTCACCATTATAGATGATCTCCCCGTCAACAATCTTTCCCGGAGGCGTTTCCACCAACTGCATAATGGACAGAGATGTGATACTCTTCCCACAGCCGGATTCACCAACGACGCCCAGCGTTTTTCCCGGTTTAACGTTAAAGGAAACATCATCCACAGACTTTACAACGCCGCCGTCGGTAAAAAAGTAGGTTTTCAAATTTTTAACTTCAAGTAAATTTTCTGACATAACCTGACCTCCCTTTAATTCTTCATCTTAGGGTCTAAGGCATCACGAAGACCATCGCCAAAAATATTAAAAGCAATAACCGTGATCATGATAGCAATACCCGGGAAGATGCTGTAAGTTGGCAGGTAACTGATAAATGGCTGAGCAGAACTGATCATAGAACCCCAACTTGCTGTCGGCGGCTGGATACCCAGTCCAAGGAAGCTTAAAGAAGCTTCATACATGATTGCATTTGGAATACCGAGGGTTACAAGAACAATCACTGTAGAAATACAGTTCGGAATCAAATGCTTTGTAATCGTGTGGAAGGCTGTAGCGCCGCTGGCTTTTGCAGCTTCCACATATTCTTTCTCTTTTAACTGTAAAATCTGTCCTCGAATCATACGGGCTGTACGTACCCAGGTCAGAAGACCAAGGGCGATAAAAATATTTTTAATACCCGGTCCGATAACAAACATGATACCCATGGCAAAAATCAAGTCCGGGAATGCGGCAAAGATTTCTGTAATACGTGAAATCACCGTATCCACCCAACCGCCATAGTAGGCTGCCAGGGCGCCGAGAGTTACACCGATCAATGTGGCCAGAGCCTGGGCCAGAAGACCAACGCTCAGGGATACCCGCGTACCATAAATAATACGGGATAAAATGTCACGCCCATATTCATCCGTTCCCAGAAGATGGGCCTTGGACGGAGCCTTTAAGATATTGGCATAATCCTGCACATCCGGATCATATGGCGCCAGTACCGGTGCAAAAACTGCAATGATTACAAGAATAACAATAATGATCGCACAGACCATCGCCATTTTATTCTTTTTCAAACGCTTAAAACTATCTTTATAATAACTGGAGTATTCAATATCGTCATTAGCGTACTCTCCGGAAAGGACAGCTTGTTCGAATTTTTTCTGTTTATTAAACATAAATTATTCTCCTCCTTTCCCGTAGCGGATTCTTGGATCAATAAACGCATATGAAATATCCACGACTAAATTCACAATAACAAATACAAGAGCGATATAGACAACCGTTCCCTGCAGCAGCGGCAGATCTCGGTTCATCATACCGTCAACGGCCAACTTACCGATACCAGGGATTGCAAATACTTTCTCGATCAGCATAGAACCGGTCAGCATATAACCAAGTTCTGTACCAACCAATGTAACGATTGGGATCATTGCATTTTTCAGAGCATGTTTCATAATAACAAGGAATTCTTTGACACCCTTTGAACGGGCTGTACGAATATAATCCTGTTTAATGACATCCAGCATACTTGTTCGGGTAATACGGGCGATACTTCCGGCATACCGTGTTCCGAGAGCGATACTCGGCAGGATATAATTCAGCGGGCCATCGAACCCGGAGATTGGAAGTAAATCCAGCTTCAGACCTATAACAATCTGAAGGATGATCGCTATCCAGAACGAAGGCGCCGAGACACCGACCATGGATAGCGTCATGAGGAGCGAGTCGATCCACTTCCCCCTGTACACCGCGGCGATCATACCACACGTCAAACCTATGACGCAGGCAAATAAGAATGACATTACTGCCAGTTTAACGGTTACTTTAAAGCTTCGAACGAGCGCATCCATAACGTTTTCTTTGGTAAAATAGGATTTACCAAAATCCAGACGTACAGCGCCTTTTACAAAGTTAATATACTGTTCCGGTAATGGCACATCCAGCCCCATCTCATGACGTACTTTTTCAATCGTTGCTTCATCGGCACGCTTATCGAGCATCATCGCTACCGGGTCACCCGGAACGACGTTCAACAGGATAAATGTAATCAGCGTAATTCCAAATAAAACAAGAACGGTCTGCGCCAAACGTTTTAAAATGTATGATAACAAGGATTTCCCTCCTTTTTAATCTTCGCCGTCATTGCCGGCAAAAATTGCCAGACATTACTAAATATAAAGTATAGCTATAGCCGCAAACCGCCATTGGTCCCGCTATAGCTATACCCTACTGCTTATCGCAAATGATAAAATTTACTGTTCAATATCTGTATTTCCAAACATTGTACGATATGTGAATGTTACTTCAAAATCTTTAACATAAGGTTTCTTTAAATAGTAAATTGTTTCGTTATAAAGCATTGCTACTGCAAAATCTTCATGTGTCAAAATTTCATCTGCACGAGCATAAATTTCCTGTCTTTCAGCATTATCATCTGTCTGTACACCATCGATCATTAACTGTTTGAATTCATCGTTGTGCCAGAAGATGGAGTTCAGATCTACACGGCCATCACTTACAGGATATAACATACTGTCAGGGTCGTTGTAGTCTACATACCAGTTGCCGATAGAACACATGATACCGCCGCTCTTCTTCATATCTGTCCATGCAGCGCTATCGACCTGTTCAACCTGAACATTGATACCGGCTTCTTTCATCTGAGCCTGAATTGCTGTACCGATCGTAACACTTGTAGGATATTTCGTATTTACAGTGATTCTTAAATCATAACCATCTGCATATCCTGCTGCAGCCAGAAGTTCTTTAGCCTTTTCAGGATTATATTCGAACTGTTCCATATCATCTCTGGATCCGATCAGACCTTCCTGAAGGAAGTTGGAATTTGGAGAAGCTGTTCCGAATAATACGCTCTCGCAAAGCGCTGTACGGTCAACTGCATAAGTCAGAGCCTGACGTACTTCAAGTTCCGGAATCTCTTTGATATTAAATGCAAGATAATATCCGCCAACCGGGTTGAATCCGTAAAGTTCATCTTTAAGTTTCTCAGCATATGTTGGATATGTTGCGGAATCCATGTACACAACATCGATATTTCCTTTTTCATATTCCATAACACCTGTATTTGTATCATCAATAAATGTGTATTTGATGCCGTCAAGTTTTGCTACATCACCATAATAATCATCATTTCTGGCAAGCTCAACGCCAACGCCAGTCTGATAGCTTACTAATTTGAAAGGACCTGTTCCGTAGAGTTCTGTCATACCCCAGTTATCCCCTGCTGCTTCACAAGCTTCAGCCGGATAGATTGCACAGTAAGGTGTGGACAGTACGGATGTAAGCGGTGTATAAACTTCCGACATATGAATTTCAAAGTGTAAATCGTCAACAACAACGATACCGCTTAATTCATCGGAGTTACCGTCAAATAAATCCTGGTAACCTTCAACTTTTTCAAGCAAGCTTCCCATCTTTAACTTTTTAACAAGTCTTTCAAGAGAATACTTAACATCGCTACTTGTCAGAGGCGCTCCGTTATGGAACTTAACGCCCTCTTTCAAAGTGAAGGAGTATGTCAGCTTATCTTCAGATAATGTTGGCATCTCAGCCAACAACTGCGGTACAACTTCACCCGTAGGATCTGTGTAAAGCAGAGACTCTGTAACGTTATCTGTGATTTTCATAATGATACTGTAGGTATTTAACTGCATATCCAGCGGTACCTGCGGATCTTCCGAAGCCACACGGAGAATCTTGTCTCCTGTTGCCGTGTCAGCAGCTGCCGTTGTCTCAGTTGCTGTGGTTTCTGCAGCCTTTGTTTCCTTTTCACCGCCGCCGCAAGCTGTCAGGCTTCCTAATACCATAGCGGATACAAGAAACAGGCTGAAAAGTCTTTTCTTCATAAATTCCTCTCCTTTTTGTAGGTTTTGACTAATTTATTCTGGTAATATTTGGCTAATTTTAGTTTTTATCAAACCTTAAAGCTTTAAGTTTTTAATACTTTACTGACTTAAATTATGAAATTTTACCAAATAATAGTCTAAAAATATTATATTGTTTGTACTTTATTCCGTCAATGCTTTTTTGTTGGAAATTCCATACTTTTTATAAAATTCCACATAAAATATCTATAAAAGGAACTCACACATCACCGTATTTGCCAAATCCATTCCCCGCTCCGTAAGATATATCCATCCGTTCCTCCGGCACAGAAGTCCAAGATCCTCATTTTTTCGGATAACCTCCCCGTAAACTGCCATAATCTTTTCTCCGAATTTTCGATAAAATTCTTTTTCTGAAACTCCCCGGACCATCCGAAGTCCCAAAAACATAAATTCTTCCATTTGAGATTCACGGCTTAATCTCTCTGACTCCGAATACCAGGAACTGCTTCCCGTCTCCAAGGCCAGATAGTCTTTCATATCTGCCGTATTTGAAAAACGGCATCCGTCAATCAAACTGGCGGCCCCCAGACCAAGGCCCAGATAATCTGTCCCCCGCCAGTAACCGATATTATGACGGCATTCAAATCCGGGACGGGCATAATTGGATATTTCATAACGCTCATAACCCATACTCGACAAAAAACGTCGGGTCAGATGGTACATCTCCCTTTCCTCGTCTTCATCCGGCAAAATCAGTTTACCCTGTGCCTCCATCGTCTCAAAAGGAGTTCCCGGCTCGATGATCAGACTGTAGGCCGATATATGCTCCGGTCCGAGAGCTGCTGCCTGTTCCAGACTTTTCTGATAGGATGCAACGGTCTGCTCCGGCACCGCCGTGATCAAATCCACATTGATATTTTTAAATCCGGCCTCTCTGGCCCATTTAAAACTCTGTAAAAATGCGCCATAGCTATGAATCCGCCCTAAAATTTTCAACTCTGAATCCGATGTGGATTGAAGCCCAAGACTGAGGCGATTGATTCCGCAAAATCGCATCTTTTTCAATTTTCCCGACGTCAATGTCCCCGGATTAGCTTCCATCGTAATCTCCGCGCATCGGTGAATGAAAAAATTCTTCCGGAGTTCAGCCATCACCCGGAAAATCTGTGCTTCTGACAACAAACTCGGCGTCCCGCCGCCAAAGAAAATTGAGATCACCGGACGGTGACAGAAATCTGCTCTCTGCCCATACCATCGAATTTCCCGGCACAGTCTGTCCACATAAACTTCCGGCACCGGAAGCTGCCTTGTCGGATGACACAAGGTTTCTGTCAGCCGTTCATCTTCCGTTCCAAAAGATAAAAAATCACAATAATTACATTTTTTGACACAAAAGGGTATATGAATATAAAGTTCGAGTTCCCGCCGGCTCATTCTTCTACCATCCGACCACACAAAAAAGACCTCCCATGATTCACAGCAGATATGCCGGCAAGCACACATTTCTGCCGCCTTTTAATTCTGACAACAATTATTGCCATCACTAAGTGTTCATATTATATCATGGAAGGTCTGCTTTCACAAAGTATTCACATTAAAAAGTATCCTGTAAACTATTTATATTTAAGTACTATTTCCACTCGAAGACACCACGGTCGAGAACCGGACGATTATTCTTCGTATCCACAAACTGGAACAACGCCTTGCCCTCTTCTTCTTTCCAGATATGTAAAGCCACCGGTGTATCAGGAAGCAATACATTACGCATCTGGGCAGCCATTCGTGTCACGCGCTCCGGCTCACCAGGAATCAAAGCATCGATAGCCATACGGCAGGAGAATCCGAAGGAACACAAGCCCTGAATGATCGGCTGATCAAATTTATGATCTTTTGCATATTCCGGATCCACATGAATCAGGTTGGTATCGCCTGTCAGACGGTAAAGCAGGTTCTGAACAGGGGAAATATAATCTTCCACAACGGCATCCGGTGCTCTGTCCGGAATGACAATCGGGTTTTTCGGCATTGGTTTTCCACCAAAGCCGCCGGCTTCATGGAAAAATGTGGTAGAATAATTGGTACATACAAGGTTTCCGGCTTCATCCCGGACATCTACCTTTGTTTTTACGACAGCGCCTTTGCCCTCACCTCTGTCATAAACATCCGTAATCTGGTCCTGCCACTGGAATGTTCCCTTAATCGGGTCAATTGGCCGGTGCCAGATAATCTCATGATCCATATTCAGGAAGGCTACGGTCGGTTTGATGATCTCATCCGCCAGCATAGATGCAGGAAGCGGCATCCACTGATATGGCTTTACATTGACTGTTCCCCAATAAGGAATCGTCCCATAGGTCGGAATTGCTTTCAGATATTTTTCATAGGTATACTGCAAATCCTCCTTATGGGCGCCGACAGCCAATGCATACAGTGCTACGTCTCTCCAGTTATACTCCAGATAACGCGGCTCCATTTTCTTTCCAACTAATAATTCTTCCAAATTTACTTTTGACATAGTCGCATCGTCCTTTCATTAATTTTGTTAATTATATAACAGCATTTTTTATACCAATTTTTTTGTTTTTTCTGAAAGCGCCTGTAAATACTACAAAAAATATTTTTTCTTTCAAAATTTTATTTTAAATTCCAGATTTTTTCGTGTCATTTTATGCATAAGTGTGTCATTTTTTCCAAATTTGATTGGCCTGTCCAATAAATTATGATATGATAAAGATAATAAATTCAAGCGGAGGGAATGGCTTATGTCAGAAGATCACAGATACAAACTTATTTTTGAAGAACTGATGGATAAATCCGAAGATGGCTTTATTGTCATTGATTCCCATGGTGTCATTACAGACATTAATGATAAATACTGCGACTTTCTTGGGCGTAAAAAAGAAAATATTCTCGGACACCCGATTGAACAGATTATTTCCACGACCTCCATGTATGATGTCATGAACCGCCGTCAGCGGGGTGATGACGCCGGAAGCATCTATATGCACCCTTACATCGCCAGTGAAACAAAAGGCTCCCGCCATACCTACGCCATTGCCAACCGTTTCTGCATATTTGATGAAAATGAGCATTTGATCGGAGCCATGGCCCAGATGAAATTTAAAGAACGTTCTCTGGACATCGCCCATGAAGTTTTGAAGGCCGAACACGCCTACTACAAATCCGAATATCAAAACCAGATGCTCAACACGAGCGGCTTTGATAAATACCTTGGAAATGACCCGAAAATCAATGCCTTACGCATGATGGGCCTGAAAGTGGCAAAAACAGATTTCTCTGTGTTGATTACCGGAGAAACAGGAACGGGAAAAGAATTGATTGCTAAATCCATCCATATTGAAAGTGAGCGGGCTAATGAACCAATGGTCTGCGTCAACTGCGGAGCCATTCCTATGGAACTTATGGAATCGGAAATGTTCGGTTACGAAGAAGGCGCTTTCACCAGCGCACGAAAGGGCGGAAAAATTGGTAAATTCCAGTTAGCCAATCACGGTACTCTTTTTCTGGATGAAATCGGCGACCTGCCCCTGCCGCTCCAGGTAAAACTTCTTCGTGTTCTTCAGGAACATGAAATAGAAAAGGTGGGCGGCACAAAGCCCATTCCTGTAGATGTCCGCATTATCGCCGCCACCCGTAAAAATCTGCAGCAGATGATGGAGGAAGGGACATTCCGTGCCGATCTGTATTACCGTCTGGCCGTTGTCACCATCGACACAATTCCCCTTCGGGACCATCCGGAGGACATTATGCTCTATGCCAATATGTGTCTCCAGCAGCTCAATCATAAATTTAAAACCAACGTACTTTTTTCCAAAAATGCCACCCGCTGTCTGCTGAAATACACCTGGCCGGGCAATGTCCGGGAGCTGGATAACGTAATTTCCAGCGCCTTTATTTCCAGCGATCAGATGATGATCGATCTGTCTGACCTGCCATCAAAGATTTCCGACGAGGTCCGCCACGAAATTCCAACTGTAGAAAATCAGACTACGCTGAAATCTCTGGTCAGCCAATACGAAGCCGATATTATCCGGGAAACTCTGAAAAAAAATAACCATAACATTACCGCTGCCGCCAAACATCTCGGCCTTGAGCGCAGCCTTCTCTATAAAAAAATGAAAAAGTTCAATATTGCTGTTCACAAAAATTTATAGGGTGTGTCAAAAATGACACGCCCTGTTTTTCATATTTTACTCAAATTCCAGATTCCAAATCTTCTTTTCTCAGACCATTTTTCTTCGCCATAGACTTCCATCCCATCTCCGCCGCCATCTTATACATACTTCTCGGCATTCCAATAGAAACAAAAATATCCTCTCCGCCCTGACCTTTTACCAATTGATCTGCCAATGTCATTAATGCCTTATCCGGTCCCTTTTTTGGTCCTTTTCCTAAGGGAACAGACCCTATTGCCGTCATTGCACCGCCTCCGCCAATGCCCACTCCCATCTTCCACTCCGGATTATTTTTCGAGCACCAGTTTCGAATTATTGCCAATGCATGAGCGTTTTGCTCGCCTTCATAAAATCCCGCATTGCTCACTGCGTAGACATCAGCACTAATATCCTTAATTTGCTCCAGACATCGAAGCAGATGAGACGGTATCCCATCGAAATACAGCGGAAAAGCCACAACTATCTTATCTGCTTTTTTCAAAGTCTCCATAGCCTCCGGATTTATAATATTGGTATTAAACTCCACTTCCTCTATTTCTGTTTTTCCATCCAAAATTTTTTTCAGATCACAAAGAATCGTTCCGCTGGCACTTCCTTTCAGCTTCGGACTTCCATTAATCAGCACTGTCAACATATCTGCTCACCCCTTATTTCTTCCGGATTTTTAAAGAAAACCACTTTTTCCACCTCTGCATGCATGTTTAAAGCATTAGCTTCTACCAGCCTTTCTGCAATTTTTCTCTCTTCCCCGGTTATATCTTCACCATACATATAAACAGCAATCTTTATATGATTATTATACCGACGCCGATGATGCATTTCCCCGTTCCGGATCTCAAAAAAC
>CATYEA010000065.1 GCA_958405355.1 uncultured Lachnospiraceae bacterium | reverse complement strand
TGGAAGCCGTGATTGCTGACGGAAGTGCTTTGGAGAAGTTAAAAGCTATGGTTAAAGCCCAGGGCGGCAATGAGGCTCAGATTGAAAATCCTGAACTGCTTCCGAAGGCTGCCTTTGTAACACCGGTGCCAGCCAAAGAAACGGGGTATATCCGGAGTGCAAAGGCTTTGGAACTTGGGCGTCTGGCTATGGAAATTGGAGCAGGACGGGAAACAAAGGACGATGTCATCCGGCCGGAAACAGGTATTGTTCTTGGTAAAAAAACCGGAGATTTTGTAAATCAGGGCGATATTCTTGCGTGGGTACATCATAGTGAGCCATTGGAGGAAAAGTGGCTGCAACGGCTGTATGAAGCCTTTGAAATGAGCAAAGAGCCGGTTCCTGGAAAGCAATTGATCTATAAAACATTATAGAGACATGAAAAGGGGTGATTTTATGAAGCAGCATGAAGTGACTCAGATACAGCCGTTACTGGATGGAAAAGGGCATGTCAATGAGCCGGGATGGGCCAGGAGCCTTGTGTGGCAGTATGACAGAAAGAAAATTAAGGCGCCAAAGCACAGGATTAAGGAATGGGATTATTATCTGGTCACCAATGATCATTTTGGAGCAGCATTTACGATATCGGATCTGGGTTATCTGGGAATGGTCAGTGTTTCTCTATTGGATTTCGATAACGCCTGGCATCACACAGAAACGGTGCTTGTGCCGTTGACAATGGGGCGGTTTCGCCTCGGAAGCCACTCGGATTATGGGAATGCCAATTTTAGAAATAAGCGGGTACATTTGAAATACTCTATGATTTTTGACCGGAGAAAGATACAGTGTCATTTTAAAGATTTTAAGGACGGTCAGGATTTAAATGCGGAAATATGGCTGCTTCAGAAGCCATCTGAAAGTATGTGCATTGCAACACCATGGGCAGATAAGCCGAAAGCATTTTACTATAACCAGAAGATTAATTGCCTGCCGGCCAGCGGCAGTGTGCGTCTGGGGGAAGGTCAGTGGCGGTTTAAGCCGGAGGACTCCATGGGTGTTCTGGATTGGGGCCGGGGCGTATGGACCTATGACAATACATGGTATTGGGGGACCGGAAGCGGTTGGATTGACGGAGTGCCTTTTGGAATCAATTTGGGTTATGGTTTCAGTGACCGTACGTCGGCCAGTGAAAATGTCATCCTCTATGATGGAAAAATCCATAAGTTATCGGATGTGACTTTCTGTATACCGCAGGATATGGACGGCAATGAACTTTACACGGAACGTTGGCAGATTCTTTCTTCCGATGAGCGTCTGGAAGGTGATTTTATCCCTATATTTGACCGGAGTGCAAAAACAGACATGAAACTGATCATGACAGACCAGCATCAGGTGTTTGGACATTTTACCGGAAAAGCGGTTCTGGACGATGGTAAAGTGTTGGATATCAAAGATTTTCTCTGTGCGGTGGAGGTTGTCCATAATAAATATTAATATTTGGGGCTGGACAAAATCAATTAATTTGGTATAATGGAAAAGCAGGCTACTGTGGCTCAGTCGGTAGAGCGACGCACTCGTAATGCGTAGGTCAGGGGTTCGAATCCCCTCAGTAGCTCGCTTTTTTTATTTTTCGGAGGTTCTGATGGATATTCAGGTAGGCGATATTGTAAAACTGAAAAAAAGGCATCCCTGCGGCAGTTTTGAGTGGGAAGTTCTGCGGATTGGCGCAGATTTTCGTTTAAAATGCACCGGCTGTGATCATCAGATTATGATATCCCGGAAGCTGGTGGAAAAAAATCTCAGAAATTTAAAAAGAGACTTGTAACAAGTCTTTTTTTATGTTATCATGACTAATTGTGATATGTTTTTTTATTATTTCCTTGCTCTCTGCGTATGACAGAGGGCCAGAAGACCAGAAGGAGGTGCAGCAGCATGAAGAAGTATGAATTATGCGTTGTTGTCACAACTAAAATCGAAGATGAGGAAAGAGCCGCAACCGTAGAAAAGGTTAAGGAAATTATCACTCGTTTCGGTGGCAATGTGACAAACGTGGATGAATGGGGTAAGAGAAAGTTAGCTTACGAAATTCAGAAGATGAAAGAAGGCTTCTATTATTTCATTACTTTCGAATCTGATTCTAATTGTCCAAATGAAGTTGAACAGCGAGTTCGCATCATGGAAAATGTAATTCGGTATTTATGCATTAGACAGGACGCTTAATTTTCAATTTTAGAAAGAGGTGTAAGTCTAAATGAATAAAGTTATTTTGATGGGAAGATTAACAAGAGATCCTGAAGTACGGTATTCTCAGGGAGAACGTCCGGTAGCCGTTGCCAGATATACACTGGCTGTCAATCGTACATTCAAAAGAGCCGGAGAACCGGATGCAGATTTTATCAACTGTGTGACCTTTGGCCGCAGCGCAGAATTTGCAGAAAAGTATTTCAGACAGGGTATCCGTATTGTCGTGTCCGGAAGAATCCAGACCGGCAGTTATACAAATCGTGACGGAGTAAAGGTTTATACGACAGATATTGTTGTAGAAGACCAGGAATTTGCAGAGAGTAAAGCAGCCAGCGAGCAGTCTGCGGCAGCCTATAACAGTCGGCCGGCAGCAGCACCGGCGCCAAGCGCTCCTGTAGGTGACGGATTTATGAACATTCCGGACGGTTTGGATGAGGAATTACCTTTCAGCTAAATGTTAGATTCCGGAAATTAGAATTTGGATTAGGAGGTTAAGATCATGGCATTCGATAGAGAAAAAAGAAGCGATTCTCCGATGAAGAGACGCGGCGGACGCAGAAGAAAAAAAGTTTGCGTTTATTGTGCAGATAAAAACGCTGTAATTGATTACAAGGATGTAAACAAATTAAAGAGATATATCTCTGAAAGAGGTAAGATTCTTCCTAGAAGAATCACAGGAAACTGTGCAAAACATCAGAGAGCTCTTACAGTTGCTATTAAGAGAGCAAGACATATCGCACTTATGCCTTATATTGTTGACTAATTAAGGCTCATATAATGGGAAGAGGAAGAGAGTATCCGAAAGGGTGCTCTCTTTTTTGCTGCCCTGACAACAGGAACAATTGTTAATAAAATATCAAAAAAGTGTTTAAAATGGTTAAACCAATTCTGAAAAAGTGTTTTGAGTGGTCAAACCAATTGGTACTTTTTGATGAATGAACCACTTAAAAATGGCAAAATATCCAAAAATTAATAAAAAAATTAAGCAAAATATCCATATTTAAATTTTGAAAAATTGTGAAAAGATTATTAAAAAACATAAAAGTGATACATAATTAACAAAAAAATAGGACAAACAGTTAAAAAAATATGCAAAATATCCAAAAAAGTATTGACGGATAAAAAAGATTGTAATATTATTAACATTATGAAAGGAAACTCGCAAATAAAAAGCAAAAAGGGATTAGAAAAGGGATTCAGAAGGAGGGGTTTTATTTATGTATGCTATAATTGCTTTTATTCCTATCATTGTTACGGTTGTATTGATGGTCGGTTTTAACTGGCCCGCGAAGAGAGCGCTTCCGTTGGCATGGGCACTGGCGTTTGTGATCGGTGTTGCCGTATGGAAGATGAGTATTACGGCCGCTGTGACACAGACGGTCATCGGTTTCCTTGAGGCGTTTGCCGTACTGGTCATCATTTTTGGTGCTATCCTGATCATGAACACATTGGCTGCATCAGGTGCTATGGCTGCTATTAACCGTATGTTTACAGGTATCTCTTCAGATGCACGTATTCAGGCGATCATTATTGGTTTCATTTTTGGGGCGTTCATTGAAGGAGCTGCCGGATTCGGTACACCTGCAGCACTTGCGGCTCCGCTGCTGATCAGTGTCGGCTTTCCGCCGTTGGCTGCCGCCATTGTTGCTCTGATCTACAATTCCGTGCCTGTATGTTACGGTGCGGTAGGTACACCGACAAACTCTGCATTTGCTGTTGTTTCTGAGTCTGTTACAAATCTTGGACACAGTGCAGAAGATTTCTTGTCAGAGCTGACATTCTTCTCCGCTTTGAACATGGCTGTTGGTGCGTTTGTTATCATTACGATCGGTATTATCATTCTTGTCACAATGTTTGGTAAAGATGCGGAACACAGAAAAGTTTCCAGGGCTTTTGAAGTTTTTCCATTTATCGTATTTGTAGCTGTTGTATTTGATGTTGTTTATCTTATAATTGCAAGATTCATTGGTCCGGAGCTTGTGTCTCTTATAGCAGCTGTTGTTACGTTGTTCGTTGTTCTCGCAACCTCCAAGAGCGGTTTCCTTATGCCAAAGAACGAGTGGACTTTCGATGCAAAGGAGAATTGGGATAAGAGCTGGCTGTCCGTATCTGAGGTTTCCGAACCGGCCCAGTCTGATATGCCTCTGGTGAAAGCCTGGTTACCATACTTCATTATCGGTGGTGCACTGGTTATCACTCGTGTATGGTCTACTTTACAGCCGGATAGCTGGGCAGGCGCTATGAAGGGCTTTAAGATTACACTTCCGGTAATCAATTGGAGTTGGGCGATCCTGTGGAATCCAGGTGTTATTTTCATCATTGTAGCGCTTATTACGATTGCTCTGCATAAGATGGATGGTGAAGCTGTTAAAACGGCCTGGGTTGGCTCCCTGAATCAGGTTAAAGGCGCTGCGATCGCACTTCTGTTTGGTGTTGCGATGGTTTACATCTTCCGTAATTCTGCAAATGATAGCGTGACTGTTACATACATGATGGATGGTGCATCTAAAGGACTTGGTTCCATGTTGACCATGATGGCTGACGGACTTGGTTCAATCTTCAGAGGTGCCTATATTATCATCGCGCCGCTGATCGGTGTTCTCGGTGCTTTCATGTCCGGTTCCAACACTGTATCAAATACGCTGTTTTCCGGTCTGCAGTTTGAGACAGCAACCATGGTTGGTCTGCCGCAGGTTATTATCGTTGCTCTCCAGAACAACGGTGGTGCAATTGGTAACATGGTTTGCGTAAACAACGTTGTTTCAGCTTGTGCAACAACAGGTACGATGGGTAACGAAGGTAAGATTATCCGTACAAACTTTGTACCATGTATTGCATTCTGTATCGTTGTTGTTGTCGTATCCTTCATTGTTATGAATCTGGGATTAGTATCTGTACTCTGATAACAGTTACTAAAAAAAGATTGACGACAGGAAGGGTGTAAATTATACTATAAGAGGGCCATCGCGCTGCGGTGGCCCTTACTTTTATGAGATAGGCGGGGAGCTTGAGATGTTTATCATTATGTATATTCTTATTGCCGCGGGTGCGTGTGTGATGGTTTATTTTGGTTATTTGCAGGGCACGAGTCGATTTTATATGACCCTTTTCAGTGCTGCTATTGTTTTGTATTGCATTTATCTGGATTTTAAAAAGCGCATGGAGAAAAAGGCAGAAGAAGAGAGAAATGCCCAGTTAAAGAACGGCAAAAAGAAGAATAAAAATAATATGGACGCATCCGGACATGGAAAAAAACAGCCAAAACTAACCAGTGCTTCTAAAGTAAAGGGTGGCCAAAGCATCAGCATCCGGGATGCGGCGCATAAAGCAACAAAAGATAAGAACATCAGGAAATAACTATGAAAGAGTGAGTCTTCAGACGAAAAAGCGGAATGGGGCTTTTTTTGATAGATAAATCTTAAAAAAATAACGAATCAAAAGTAAAAAAGTGTGTTTATTGGTTTGACCAATTTCAAATCAAGTTTTGAATGGTTTAACCAATTTTCAAATTGATGTCCGCATTGTATTTTTATATGTACAAAATATACAATAAATTAGATGAAAAATATATTTAAACTCTCAATAATAATTAAAAAATTTCAATTCAGGGGAAATAAGTGATACATATTTAACAAAATGATGGCAGAAAAATGATTAATAAATGTGCGAATTGTCCAAAAAAGTGTTGACTAATCTTAAATATTGTAATATTATTAACAATATTAGAAGAAACTTGAGGTTATCAGATTTTTTCTAATAAATAAAAGCTGACAGGGTTTAAGAGAGGGAGGAAAACACATGTATGCAATTATAGCTTTTATACCAATTATTGTCACAATTATTGTTATGGCTGGATTTAACTGGCCGGCAAAAATCGCCCTTCCATTGGCATGGCTGATCACAGCAGTGGTTTGTTTTGCCGCATGGAAAATGGACATTATCACGATTGCCGCTCAGACGATCGCCGGTTTCCTGAATTCCATTGATACCATCGTAATCATCTTCGGTGCGATTTTGATCATGAACACATTGAAGCAGTCCGGTGGTATGGGTGTCATCAACCGTATGTTCACAAGCGTTAGTGATGACCCACGTATTCAGGTAGTTATTATCGGTTTCATGTTCGGTGCATTTATCGAAGGTGCTGCCGGATTTGGTACACCAGCCGCTTTGGCCGCTCCGCTGTTGATCGGTTTAGGATTCCCGCCACTTTGTGCAGCGATGTGTGCCCTGATCATGAACAGTACGCCGGTTGCTTACGGTGCTGTTGGTACACCGACAAACACCGCATTTAACATGGTTTCCAGTGAGTTAGGTGCTGCAGGTGTCACAAATACTGAAGCATGGAAATTAGGGTTAACAAAATGGGTTGCTATCCCAAGTGCAATCATTTGTCCAATCATTATCTTTATCGTTGTATTTATGATGGTTAAGATGTTCGGTAAAGACAAATCCACAAAATATGCGATTGAGGTTATCCCATATATCCTTATGTCTGCAGTAGCATTCGTAGTGCCATATTTAATCTGTGCAGCATTCCTTGGACCAGAGTTCCCATCTCTGATCGGTGCATTGATCGCTCTGGTTATCTGCGTTGTTACAGCAAAGAAAGGAATTCTGGTTCCTAAGAGCAAATTTGAATTCCCGGATCATTCTCAGTGGGCAGAACATTGGAAATCCACTTCAGATGTTCAGGAAGACGAGTCCATGAAAGTAGAAACAAATATGTCTCCTGTTATGGCATGGGTACCATATGGTATCATTGCTATCATCCTTGTAGTAACACGTATTCCTCAGCTTGGTATCAAAGGAATCCTTAACGTTACCACACCACCGTTTGCCATTGCGATTAACTCCATCTTCGGTGTTGAAGTTGGTTTTGCATGGAAATGGGCTTGGAACCCAGGTATCTTACCATTCATCCTTGTTGCATTGATCATCATTCCTCTGCACAAGATGAGCGGTGACCGTGTGAAAGCCGCTTGGAAAGAGACATTCTCTATGGTTGGCGGTGCTGCCATCGCATTACTTTTCGGTATTGCCATGGTTCAGTTGTTCAAGATGTCCGGTGCCCAGTTTAACAACAGTGGTATGGACAGTATGCTGATCGTTATGGCTAATGGTCTTGCAGACCTCTTTGGTACAGCTTACATTATAGTAGCTCCTATCATCGGTGTCATCGGAGCATTTATTTCCGGTTCCGCAACTGTATCCTGTACATTGTTCTCCACACTTCAGTATGCAGCAGCAACCCGTCTTGGTCTGGCTCCAATGCTGATTCTGGCTATGCAGGTTATGGGTGGCGCTATGGGTAACATGGTATGTGTAAACAATATCGTTTCCGCATGTGCAACTTGCGGTACGATCGGTGCAGAAGGCCGTCTGATGCGTTCCAACGTAGTTCCTTGTCTGATCTACGCAGCATTAACTATTTTGATTCTTGGCGGTTTGATTCTTTCTGGATTTAATCCGATTGCATAAGTAAGATACATAAGAAGGTCTCCGAAGATGTGATGCTTCGGGGACCTTCTTTTTGATCAGGGAATTTGCTGCGTTGAAGTGGTGCGGTGTTGACAATTATTGGATTTAATGCAGAACGACGGGTTGATTCGTATTTTATCCTGATAAAAAACCGCTGAACAGGTGGGGTTCTCCACATAGGGAACGCACACAGGTTACAGCGGTTTTTTTGTCTTTATTATTTTAACTCGAGGATTTTTTCAGCAATCCGTGCAGCATCTTCGATACAGCCTGGACAGGAACGGAGTACATTTCCTGTCTCAACACCCTTTAAGTCACAGCAGGCAATAGCTCCGTTTTTTTCCTGGAATTCTTTAACGATAGCTGCAGAGAGTTTATAAGTTGCAGCTTTTGAGTTTGGCTGTTCCAGATTGGCAGTGCTGTTTTTAAAACCGGCCAGAAGGACTGCTCCGGCAATGGCGCCGCAGGTGCCGTGCATTCCGCCCATACCAAGGCCGAAAGCTTCTCCGGCTTTAAACATGGTTTCTTCATCAACGCCGACCAGATCGCAGAAAGCGCAGGCGACGGATTGGCAGCAATTGTAGTTTTTATCATGATTTTCCAATGCTTTGGAAATTCTGTCTGACATAGTTATTTCTCCTTTGTGTACATTACAGATTTTTTGATATCCTCTGCCGTAGCTTCATCGGTCAGCAGGCTGATCAGTGCGGCAGCAAATTCGATGGCAGTGCCAAGTCCGCGGCTTGTGATAATATGTCCATCGATTACAGCCTCATCCGTTACATGGACAGCCTCAATCAAATCTTTCTCGAAGCCCGGATAGCAGGTTGCTTTCCGACCTTTAAGAAAGCCCAGATGGCCGAGAACCATCGGTGCGGCACAGATAGCGCCAATATATTTACCTTTGTCATAAAAATCCCTTAATAAAGCTTTCAGCGGCCCACAGGCGTTCAGGTTGCAGGTTCCCGGAGCGCCGCCCGGCAGTACAAGCATCTCTGTGTCTGAAAAATCCATATCGGCAAAACGGCTGTCGGCTGTAATGTGAATACCGTGTGCACCGGTGATTTCCAGCGTGTCGCCGATGGAAACGATGCTGATCGGGATATCGGCACGGCGCATCAGGTCAACAACGGTTAAACCTTCGATTTCTTCGAGACCAGGAGCGAAAAAAATACAAACTCGACTCATAGTGTGTCACCTTCTTTCAAACGTATTTCTAAGTGACCCTATTATACTATAGATTCGCTGATTTTGAAATAGAGAAAAGTGTTTACCAGAACTTCGTAAAATGCTATAATATAGGATAAGTTGCTTTTACCTATATTGAGAATATTCAGAAAAAAGAGGTAAGATAATGAGAAATGATGTGGAAATCAAAGGGCGTTTGAAATGGTACCTGAGATGGCCGATTATATTGAATATTATCGTTGGGATTATGACGCTGGGGGTCACAGTGATCGACCATAAGGCAGGCGCTTTGATGGGCGTGTTCTTTTTGGTGCATCTGATATTTTCTGTGGTCGTATCCTTTTATTCCAAACCGGCGATTACGGAAGAACTGATTAATTTCGGACTTCAATATGGTCAGGTACAGAAAAAACTGCTTCATGAACTGGAGGTGCCTTACGGGGTTCTTGATGGTACAGGAAAATTGATGTGGGAAAACAAGGCGTTGACCCAACTGATCGGCAACCTGGCTGTCCGGAAGAATATCCAGAGTATTTTCCCGTCTCTGGATCTTCAGAAGATTTTGAACATGGAAGAAAAATGCTATCGAGGAGGCTCATGAGCTTTACACATTAAAGGC
>CATYEA010000064.1 GCA_958405355.1 uncultured Lachnospiraceae bacterium | reverse complement strand
TCCCCCTTTTAGAACTGTTTTAAGAAACGTGTATCATTTTCATAAAGTAACCGCATATCGTCAATTTCATATTTCAGCAGGGCGATTCGCTCAAGGCCCACACCGAAAGCAAAACCGGAATATTCATCCGGATCAATGCCGCTCATACGAAGCACCTTTGGATGAACCATACCGCAGCCGAGAATTTCAATCCAACCAGAGCCTTTACACATACGGCATCCCTTTCCGCCGCATTTGAAACAGGTAACGTCCATCTCTGCGCTTGGCTCTGTGAATGGGAAGTGATGCGGACGGAATTTAACCTTCGTCTCTTCACCAAAAAGCTCTTTGGCAAACTCAGCCAGTGTTCCCTTCAGATCAGCGAATGTAATATGTTTGTCAATGACAAGACCTTCAATCTGATGGAAGCATGGAGAATGGGTTGCATCTACTTCATCGGAACGGTATACCCGGCCCGGTGCGATCATACGGATAGGAAGCTCCTGAGTTTCCATTGTGTGTACCTGGGTGCCGGATGTCTGGGTTCTCAATACGAATTCCTTATTGATATAGAAGGTATCCTGTTCATCCTTCGCCGGATGATTATCCGGAATATTCAGAGCTTCAAAGTTATAATAATCCTTTTCAACCTCCGGTCCTTCAATCACTTCGTAGCCCATACCAACGAAAATACGTTCCACTTCCTCCAGGGCAATGGTATTTGGATGACGATGACCCACATTACTCTTCTTTGCCGGAAGGGTAACGTCAATGACCTCAGCCTTTAACTGGGCTTCTCTGGCTTTTCTGGCCAGCTCAGTTTTCATTTCCTCCATCTTCTTCTCAATTTCGGAACGGGTCTCATTTACCATCTGTCCAAAAGCCGGACGGTCTTCCGGCGCAATCTCTTTCATGGACTTCATGATCGAAGTCAATTCACCTTTTTTACCTAAAAAAGCGACACGGATATCGTTCAGCTTTTCCAACGCACCGGCTTCTTCAATCTGAGCCAGCGCATTCTGACGGATTTGTTCTAATCTGTCTTTCATCTTTATCGATTCCTTTCTAATATTAATATTCGGGGCATGCCCGGATGGGCATAAAAAAAGCCCCTTTATACAAAGGGACGGATTATTCCGCGGTACCACCCTAATTCCAGACGAAAAACGCCTGACACTCGGATATGCGTAACGTGCATCAACGTCATCTCCTACTACTCAGGGCCTCAAAGCGTCTGCTGCCTGTAGATTCAAAGATGCGGCTCCTGTGGGAAATTCAACACATATCTGAACTTAAACCGGCTTCCACCCGATGACCGGTTCTCTCTGTAAGAAAATATGTATCTACTGACACATTCACAGCCTTTACACTGTGTTTTATTTTAACATATTCATTTTCTTTGTCAAGTGGCGCGGCTGGATTTAGTTGCCATTTTTTCCAATCCGTGATATTATCGTTGTAATCTGAAAATGATATTCTCAGGAGGAAACTGTAATGCTTAGATTAATTGTCTGGGTCCAAAATATATTAAAAAAAATACGAAAAGACCGACTTGCGGCCTACTCTGGCCAGTCGGCCTACTTCATCATACTGTCCTTCCTGCCTTTTCTTTTGTTTCTTTTGACATTGATACAGCATCTGCCATTTGATACAGAAGCCTTGCTGGATACTATTTTTCTGGTCATTCCCCGCTCCTATGAAGCAGCGGTATCTGCCATATTGAACGATATCCACGTTGAATCCGGTGCCACAATCCTTTCCGTATCCGTCATCATTACCATCTGGACGGCAGGGAAAGGTATTATGGCTCTTTCCGATGGACTGAACTCGGTACAGGGAATCGAAGAAAACCGGAACTATTTCATTCTTCGTTTGAAAGCAGCCCTTTACACCCTGCTGTTTGCCATAGTCATTATCTTTACTGTTCTCGTTCTCGTTTTTGGTAACCGGATATATTTTTGGCTGCGTACCGCAATACCAAGCATGCCGGAATATTCCCAGATTTTAAATATGCTCCAATCCTTTATCGCGATCGGATTTTATATCTTAATATTCACCCTGTTTTATAAATTTCTTCCGGCCAAACCGATGAAAACCTTAAAACAGCTTCCCGGCGCCATATTTACCACCGCCGGTTGGATGATCGGCTCCTACATTTTTTCTTTATATGTTGAATACTCCAGCAGTTCTTCCTATATGTACGGCAGCCTTTCCTACTTGATTTTCTTCTTTATTTATCTGTATTTAATGATGTATATCTTCTTTTTGGGGGCTGAACTCAATTATTTCCTCTTTCCGGAGAAAAAAGAAGACTTCCACTTATTGTATTAAATCCAGGGGCCGGCAGTTTTTAATTGCCGGCCCTCGCTTTTACTCTGTGATTAATTCTGAATCCGGGAAAAAGTATTTTAAAATCTCAGCATAAGATTTCCCCATCTCAGCCATTTTCATGGCTCCGTTCTGACTCATTCCGCAGCCATGTCCGTAACCACCGCCATGAATAAGATAGCCCTCGCACACATCATTTTCTATCACCGCATCCATATAACAATATGCGCTTGGAAGCAGCGTCCAACCAGTCACCGTCTCTCCGCTCTGAGGGATGAGTTCCGCATTGGCCGGAGAAAATACCTGACGGATTTTATATTCTCCATAGACTGTACATGTATCCAGACTGCCGTCAAGCTGAATGGCTTTAAGCAATCCGCTCTCCGCCCGTTCAAGCACTGCAATGCTTCTTAGTTCACCGATATCTGTCTGACAGATATTCAGCACACTGCTCCGTATGTCTTCTGAAGATATAAATGTCTGCCACCGAAACCACGGCAGGTCCTGTTCAAAGTAAGCCGCACCATCTTCCATATTGATAAAACGCCGAAAATCCTCTTCCTGCATCAGATTCAGCCCAACCGAATCATCGCTCAGGAATACGGATACTGCCTCTTCATCGTCGGTACCGCCGCCGCTGTACCAAACGTCTTTTGCATCTGAGGTATGACCACACGACGTAGAGAAAAAATAGGTAGCCGTCAACCCTTCAGGACTCTGCAATACCTGTCCCCGTGTCTCCGAAGCAGCCTGAATACTTTCCTCACATTCCTCCTGGTTATTATAAACCTGACTGGACACCGTATCGTCCAAATTCGCCGGATAATCCCGAAAAGTCGTCCCCAATGCTCTCATAGCAAAAGTCCGGGCACATACGGCCTGCACCTTTAAAGCCTCTTCTCCATAAGATACAGGCATCTCTCCTGGAATGACCCCGGCCACATAATCTTCCAGATTCACTTCGTTGATAAGCAGAAGACTGTCACCGTTATCTTCCAGGCAAATGGAACCATGATAAGAAGGTGCCCCACAGCTTCGTTCCAAAGACAAAATCTGTATTTTCCCCCGCTCATTCTCTGTTTTTATCGTTGCGCTCCCTTCTCCGGCCGATAAAGTCACCTCGCTTCCGCCTTCATATCGATGCACATTGTCTCCCTGAGTGACAAGAAAAGCTTCATTCGCCGTCACTGTAGCCGAAACCTGCTCATAAGCATCTCCATTTCCATGAAGAAGTACCCGAAGGGTTTCCTCGGCATAATCCTGATAAATAACGCCGCAGATTTCATTGCCCTGAAGCACGAATTCATAAACCGTGCCATCAGCAGCCAGCATTTCTTTCGATATGCTCTGAGGCGTTGGTGAAATCTGATAGACCATCAGATTTTCAGTCACCGGAACCTTTCCATAATTTTCAAGCATCAGGGCATCCGTCTCGATTCCCGTCAATGTATCCTTTATACGGCTCGTCTTATAATCTACCCCGGTAAGCCTTCCGTCAGTAAACATCAAATCTCCCATATTCGGTTCCAACATTCCATTCAATTTTCCATCCAGCTTAATCAACCGCTCAAATCCACCCCAAAACACCCGGATTTCATCCCCTTCTCCCGACTCAATCCAGACATTTTCCAGACGGCATGTCTCATCCTTTTCATCAATCATACATAAAATTTCATCCCCGGCCATATAAACCTCAACGAATTTATCCATATACATGTCTACAGCCAGCCCCTCTGCCCGTTTCACCCCCTGGGTTGTCAAAACCTGCCAGGCTCCCAACCCGGATATATTTGACGGCGTTCCATGAACAGAAAGACTTTCCCGTCGTATTTTCGGACTTTCCGCCGAAAGCAATTGATAGACTTCACACCACTGCTTTCTCGGAACCATGCCGTCATCCTGACGGTATTTTATGGAAAATGACAGCAAATCCTCGGATAAATGAAATTGTTCCATGATATATCTCAGATCACCGTAAGTAAATGTATCTGCCGGATGAAATCCCCCGTCATCTTTTACCTTCAGCCATCCTTCTTTCAAGGCAATCGCTGCATAGGCTTCATACCATTCACTCACGGATATATCACCGAGCAGCCCCTCTTCTGTATCAGCTTTTCCCATTTCTTCACACTCAGACCGGTCATACCGCATCAACGCCAACATGCGGGCAATCTGTGCCCGATTCATCATCTCATTTGCCGTCCACTGACGATGAATATTTAGAAAATAAAGCAGCAAAACAGTCAATGCCGCTGCAAAAATACCGATATGTAGCAAATACTTACGCAAAAACAGATCAGCTCCTTTCAACCCCCATAACAAAGAAAAAGACGGTAAACATACCGTCTTTTGTAATCATTTCATATATACCCAGAGTGCCGTCTCCTGCCTTTTGACGCCTAACCCGACGCCAAGTGGGTTACCTCATCAAGTTTTCTGTCTTCCACTGCAAACGGAGGCCTGACATATTCTTAATATATGGTATCCCGTACAAAATAATGTAGGTTCAAAACAGCAGGATCATCGTACACCCCAGGCTATTTTCTTCATTTATTATATCCTATATGCATTTAAAATTCAAGTATCAATAACACAGATACTTTATATGACAAAAAATGTCATTGACTTTCATCTGTATGGACTTTTCTTTCGCTCCGTGATACTATTAGTATATGCAAATTTACATATAAGATGAGGTTTACAATGAAAAAACTTTCAAAACTTACCCAATCAATTACACATTTATTGACAGTATTTTGCGGGGCCATTCTTTTTCTCATCTGTCCCCGTCTGATGCTGGATCATCAAAAAAAATGGGCGCCTTTCATGCACTGGGACTATGCTCACCGCGGCCTCCACGACAATCTGTGGGGCGTACCGGAAAATTCCCTTCCTGCTTTTAAGGCAGCTGTGGACAAAGGCTACGGTATTGAACTGGATGTTCATCTGACCGCGGATAATGAACTGGTCATTCACCACGACGATACCCTTTACCGAATGTGCCATGTGGAACGAGATATTAAAGACATGACTCTCAAGGAAATCCGCCAGTATACACTGCTCGGCACGGACGAAAAAATACCGACGCTCCAGGAAGTCCTTGAACTGGTCGACGGCAAAGTTCCGCTTCTGATCGAACTGAAAACAGAAGCACATACCTGTGACCGTTTATGCCGTATTTTCTCCAAAACCATGCGCGGCTATAACGGTAAATATATCCTGGAATCCTTTAATCCCCTGGCTCTTAGATGGTTCCGAAAAAATGAGCCTAAGATTTTACGTGGACAGCTCTCCTGTAACTTTTTTAAAGAAAAACCCCATTGTGATCTGGTATTATTCATGATTACTGTTTTAGGCTCTAACTTTTTAGCCCGTCCGGACTTTATATCTTACAAATACACAGATTACAAAAATCCGATGGTCCGGATTAACTGCCATCTGTTTCAGGCACGTCTGGCTCTCTGGACTATCAATACGATGGACGCTTATGATGCCGTCCGAAATAATGCAGATATGATCATATTTGAAGGCATTGAGCCTTAAAACAAAGGGAATGTCATCAGACCGCCAAGTTTTAGCGTCTGAATGACATTCCCTTATTTTTAATCGCTTTATTTAATTCCAAGCCACTGTTTTACCGTTGCTTCCATAGCGTCTACGGCACATACGTTGTTATGGCGTACCGGAGCTGTACGGATTTCTTTGACAGCTTCCGGTTCCGCTGTATTGGAAAGTTTCACCAGTTCATCTACTAATTCAAATTCCCCAAGAGCGTCATATTTTTCATCAATGGCTGTCATAACGCTGCGGGCAAATTTATATGGGCTGGCTGTGGATGCAATAACTGTCGGCTTTGTATCCTTTGTATCCGCCACATATTTTTTATAAACTGAAGCTGCAACGGCTGTATGTGTATCAATCACATACCCGGTATTTTCGTAAAGGTTTTTAATAGCCTCGGCTGTTTCCTTTTCATCAGCATAATTGCCATAGAAATCTACCAGACCCTTTTTCATTTCTTCTGTGATGGTATATTCTCCTTCACCGGAAAGAGCCTGCATCATCGCTGCATTCTTCTGAGCATCATTTCCTGCAATACGATAGATGAGACGTTCCAGGTTACTGGAAATTAAAATATCCATTGATGGCGAAGATGTTACAGTGAACTCGCGCTTTTTATCATAAGTACCTGTTGTAAAGAAATCAAACAATACTTTATTTGTATTGGATGCACAGATTAATTTATCTACCGGAAGGCCGATGAGTTTTGCATAATAAGCCGCCAGAATATTTCCAAAGTTTCCGGTCGGTACAGTGATGTTGATCAAATCGCCATTCTTAATCTGCTCATTTTTTACCAGTGTAGCATAGGCATATACATAATAAACGATCTGAGGCACCAGACGTCCAATATTGATTGAATTTGCGGAAGAAAACTGGAAACCAGATGCAGCCAGTTCCTCAGCCAGCTTCTGATCATTAAACATCTTCTTCACGCCAGTCTGAGCATCGTCAAAATTTCCTTCAATTCCCACAACAAATGTATTATCACCCTTCTGGGTAACCATCTGTTTTTCCTGAACCGGACTTACACCATCCTTTGGATAAAATACGATGATCCGTGTCCCCGGAACATCTGCAAAACCAGCCATCGCTGCTTTACCTGTATCTCCGGATGTGGCTGTCAGAATAACAATCTCATTATTCACATTATTTTTCTTTGCAGCCGTTGTCATCAAATGCGGTAAGATGGATAAAGCCATATCTTTAAATGCAATCGTATTGCCGTGGAAAAGTTCCAGGAAATAGGCGCCGTCCGCCTGTACCAGAGGTGCGATCACTTCTGTGTCGAATTTGGAATCATAAGCATTGGCAATACAGTTTTTCAGCTCTTCTTCGGTAAAATCTGTCAAAAAGAGCTTCATCACTTCATAAGCCACTTCCTGATAGCTCATGCCTGCTAATTTTTCTACCGGTACTTCCAATTTTGGTAAAGATGTTGGGACAAATAAACCGCCGTCATCTGCAAGACCTTTTAAAATTGCCTGAGAGGCCGTCACCGTTTCACCATGTCCCCGTGTGCTGGTATATGTCAAATTCATCTTTTTTCCCTCTTTCTCTATCAAACAAATGTGCACTTTAGTATATCACAGTATGAATCAGGCTTCAAGCCTCTTTCGCCATCTGATTTTCATATTGAATGTACAATATTTTGAACAAAACCCACAGAACAACGATAATAACCACCGGAATCCACCACTGAATATCAAATAAATGAATATCCGATAAAAAGTATACTCCGCCATAAGCGGCGATCACAATAATAGCAATTAAAACAAGAAGCCCCGCCATCTGCTGGTTTGTCATAGTATTTGTTTTCGTCTTTAATATTCCGGATACATAGAGATAAATGAAAACGGTTCCCAAAAGAATCGCCGCTGTCGCTGACAGATATCCCAAATTTATTTCCACCGGATTTTTGAAGAAATTTCCGCCGGCAATCAGGGTATCGATCAAACGTACCACATACATCAGCGCCAGCGCATATATAATCGTCACACCTCTGGATAAAATAAGTTCTTTTGCTGAGGCATGGCGCATATTTTCACAAAGTTTATTACAATATTCCCGGTAATCTCCACCGGATAAGCTTTCCAGATTTTTTCGTTTATTATAAGAACGCAGGGTGTTCCGGATGATGGTCTTACGCACCTGTTCAATGTCATAATCACATATTTTCTGGGTTTTCATATAACCGACCATATCCGACAAAAGCTTTCTGTCATTGACGTTCAGACGTCTCTCCCGTTCTTTATTTTCCCTTCTCAGACTGTTTAAGAGATTTTCCATGTACCTTCTCTCCTTCAGTATATGTATACAAATGGCGGCCGAAAAACTCCGGCCGCCCCAGGTAAACCAGAAAAAACTACAGAGCATGTTTCTTCTGGCTGCCGCATGAATTATTCAATTGGTAATACAGCACCTTCATATGTTGTTTCGATGAAGGATTTGATTTCATCACTCTTAAGAACTTCTACTAAAGTCTTAATTTCTTCTCTTTCTTCGTCACCTTCACGAACTGCAATAATATTTGCATAGGTCTGAGCTGCTTCAGAATCTGCTTCTTCTTTAGCTAAAGCATCTTTTTCAACGCTGAAGTTTGCCTGAAGTGCATAGTTTCCATTTAATACAACAAAATCTGCATCTTCTACTGCTCTGGCAATCTGTGCTGCTTCCATCTCAACGATATTGACATTGTGAGGATTTTCAGCAATATCATTTGCTGTAGCATTTAAACCGGCATCTTCTTTTAATGTGATGATACCGTTTGCTTCAAGAAGAAGTAAAGCTCTTGCTTCGTTTGTTGCATCATTTGGAACAATGATTTCAGCGCCATCCGGGATGTTTGCTAAATCATTGGATTTTCCAGGATAGATTCCCAGTGGTTCATAGTGAATAGCACCTGCGGAAACAAGCTTTGTTCCCTGTTCTACATTGAAGTTTTCCAGGTATGGGAAATGCTGGAAATAGTTTGCATCCACATCGCCTGCATCTACAACTTTATTTGGCTGAACATAATCTGTAAATTCAATGACTTCCAGTTCAATACCTTTTTCAGCCATTAACTCTTTTGCAGCATTTAAAATCTCAGCATGAGGTGTCGGGCTTGCTGCTATTGTTAATTTTGTTCCAGCTTCTGCTGCGCCGCTTGCCTCTTCTCCTGTCTCTGCTGTTGTTTCTGCACTTGTTTCAGCCTTTGTTTCTGCTGTTGTCTCTTTTGAAGAGCTTCCGCATCCTGTTACTGCTGCTACACAAAATGCTGCAGCCAGTACTAAAGCCAATCCTTTTTTCATTTTTATTCTTCCTTTCCTTTTTCGTCTACTCCCGTATCCTTTTATCTGTCTTCTTGGAAATCTTCATTCCGATCACCTGGAAAATCTGCACCAAAATTACGAGCAGAACAACCGTCACAATAAGAATATCAAACTGATAACGGTTATAACCATAACGAATGGCGATATCTCCCAGGCCGCCGCCGCCAAGAGCTCCGGCCATGGCTGAATATCCAAGAATCGTTCCGACAACGATGGTACATCCCACGATCAATGATGTCTTTGCTTCCGGAATAAGAACTTTAAGGATAATCGTTTTTGTGGAGGCTCCCATACTCAAAGCCGCCTCGATCACTCCCGGGTCCACTTCCAGCAGCGAAGATTCAATCATTCTCGCCACATATGGCGCAGCAGCAATTACCAAAGCTACGATCGTCGCCGTCGGGCCATAGCTCTTTCCGG
>CATYEA010000063.1 GCA_958405355.1 uncultured Lachnospiraceae bacterium | reverse complement strand
CAAAGGCCTTAAAGCTTTATTATGATTTGATTGGGCAGAAAGAGGCGCCGATGCGGATTCTTTACTGGATCACACGTCAGTTTAATCAGCTTTACCAGATAAAAGATTTACAGAATAAGGGGTATCCGGATCATGTTATTGCCGAGCGTATGGGTGTCCGGGATTTTATTGTGCGGAAAAATAAGGCCCTGTGTCAGCATTTTTCCCTGGCAGAACTTCGACAGGCGGTGGAAGTCTGCGTACAACGGGAAGAAGATGTAAAAACAGGGCGTTTGAACGACCGTATGGCTGTAGAATTATTGATTGTGCGGTTTTCGGTTTAGAGCAGTCCGTCCATATACTGACAGAAAATGTTCGAAAGTTCTGTGTCATTTTCAGTCATACCACCTGAATACCATCGAATCAAAAGCCGGAAAAGAGCGCCGGAAAACAGGTAGGCCGGATAGGTCCGACGGCGGTCCAGAGACGGAAAATGGGAGCAGGAAAGAATAAATTGGTCCAGGTTCTCCTGAATCTGGCTGTCCATACCTGCCTGATGGAGAAGATTGAAAATGGACGCGTTTTCTCTGGCAACACGGAAGAAAACTGTCATGACACGGCGTGTTGGTGTATGGCTTGGAATGGCATTGATTTCTTCGGTAAACCGGGACATTAAATCCTTTAAACTCCCGATTAAAATGTCTTCTTTACTATCGAAATTACGGTAGTAAGAAACACGGGAAACCCCGGCGCGGATTGTAATTTCGGAAACGGAGATGTCTTCAAAATTTTTCTCTTTCATCAAATCAATGAGTGCGCCGACGATACTGTTTTTAACGTGCAGATTTGCTTCCTTTCGTTTATCCATTTCTATTTCTCCTTCGTAAAAATTTCCAATATATGATACAAGTGTAGCATTTCTGATAGGGAGAAGTCAAGCAGTCACTTCTCTGATAATTATTTTCTCTTTTTTTCAAGCATTATTTTTTCCCTGTACAATAGATACAAATTTTTTAATCAATGGGTTTTTAGAGGCACTTTTATAAAAAATTCCATAGGATATAGGTTCGTATCCGGATAGATGGACAAAAGTCAGTCCGGAATCGACAGAAGCCTTATCCGGCAATATGGCAAAACCGTAGCCGGCCTGGACCAGAGAAATCATTACCTGTAGATTTTCACAGTAATAGGTAGAATCCGGCAATAATTTGTTTCCCAGGCGATTTTGAATATCCGCCACTTTTGACGGAATTTCATAAGAATTACATATAATCATATTTTCTGAAAGCAGCTCTTCTTCACTCACTTCATTTTTTTGTGCATTGGGATGTTCGTTTGGAATAACACAGCAGATGGGGATTTTAATGAGTTCTTTATAAACAACGCCATCCCGCACAGGAATGTCATCTTTAAATCCAAAAAGCACGTCAATTTCTCCATGAATAAAAAGATTCAGGATGGATCTGTAGGGGATGACTCTGACAAAAGGATGTAATTCAGGTATCTGCAATCGGCATTGATAAAGAATCCTGGATAATGGAATCAAACAGGATTCATTACTGCATCCGATTGAAATAATTTGAATAGTGGCTTTCGTATTGTTTTGTATTTTGAAAGCAGCAATCTGTAATCGTTTGAGAACTTCTTTGGCATCATCGAGGAAACTGATGCCGGCCGGAGTCAGGGAAACAGTTCTTGTGGAGCGGTGGAATAACTTGGTTCCCAGCTCGTCTTCAAGGGAATTAATCTGACGTGAAACAGCAGACTGGGTAATATTCAAAACCTCAGCAGCCCTTGCAAAATTCAGATTTTCAGCGACCTGAACGAAACTTTCTAACTGTTGTGTATTCATTTAGCGGACCTCCATTATTGCGTTTTTGTCATTAATAATACCATTATTTCACTTCACTTTCAAGGGGGTTGAGTGTAATATTATTTCGAAGGCAAACATTTTGAAAACATGCCAAATGTTATCCTTCGGACAGATAAGAGAAGATAAATCGGAGGTGAATTATGGAAGAGATTCAGTATTCTAAATGGATACTTGGTTTGGCAAATCAGATTCGCCGACTATATAACGCTTCTACAGGCAATAACGGAGCACAGGCCCGTATTCTCTATTTTGTATTGGAAAATTATCGCAATAGAGATATTTATCAGAAAGATATTGAAGAGGAACTGAATATCCGCAGCGCCGCAATATCGACAAATCTGAAAAAACTGGAAGAGCAGAAACTGATTAACCGGGAAAAGGTTCCTTATGATGACCGTTTGAAAAAGATATGCCCGACTTCCCTGGCTGTCAGCATGAAGGATGAAGTCGACAGAAACATTCAGTGTGTAGAAGATAAACTGACAGCCGGTATCAGTAAGGATGACTTAAATGTTTTTTTCCAGGTGGCACAAAAAATGACAGAAAATATGGCTTAAAAGAACAACTTAAAGAAAGGATATGAAATTATGGAAACAATTGCAAAAATCAGACTACTTGAAAGAAGACTGGAGGTTTTAATTGCCAGGGAAAAGGAAAATCAGGGTGTATGTCGGAGAATACGGCGGGACATTCGGAATTTAAAGAAAAAATTATAGGATAAAGCAGTAGCAGAAGCTTACTGAAAAATGTTCAGGAGGCAGAATAAAATGAAAAATATAATAGTTACGATTGGGCGCCAGTATGGCAGCGGCGGCCGTGAAATCGGGGAAAAACTTGCCGGTGAGCTGGGATTTGATTATTATGACACGATGCTCCTGGAAAAAGCTTCGGAAGGAAGCGGATTGTCACAGCATATTATCGAAGAATATGATGAGCGCCTTGCAAATAAATGGCTCAATATGGCGATGGCCGGCGGCGCACAGGATGTGAATCATTTGCCGCTTCCTATGCGGGTGATATTATCACAGTTTGAAGTGATTGAGAAAATAGGCAAAAAAGGTTCGGCAGTGATTGTCGGGCGCTGTGCGGATTATGTCCTGCACGGACAGAAAAATGTCTTATCTGTGTTTGTCCATGCTGAAATGGGACGGAGAATTGCCCGTGTTGCGGAAAGAAACAGCATCAGTATGGAAGAGGCTAAGAAAAGAATCAAAAACACAGATAAGCAGCGAGCGGCCTATTATAATTACTATACAGACAAAAAGTGGGATGCCTCTGACAGTTATAATATCTGCATAGATAGTGGATTATTTGGTGTGAATGGAGCCGTTACTCTTTTGAAGAACTGTGTTCATTCACTTCAGGCTGGTGAGATGCGATGAAAAACTATAATCGTGGAAAAGATATGTGGAATGATATCTATGCAGAAAGTAAGCCGGTGGATTTGCGGCATACGGTGTTGAGTGTGGAGCCGCTTTTTGATACATGTTTGATGATGTTTGCGGAAAAGACAAACAGCGTGCTTGATTTTGGCTGCGGAACCGGAGATATTTTGTTTCAGTATGCCCAATACAAGAGAAAAAGTAAGGGTGTCGGTATTGATTCGGCGGAAAAGGGGATTGCTTTTGCAAAGGCGACGACCCGGCTGAGCGGATACAGGAATCTCCATTTTTTTGAAGGGGATGAAAATTTCCTGGATACTTTTGAACCGGGGCGGTTTGATGGAATTATCCTATCCAATGTGCTGGATGTGATGCCGGAAAGTATAGGATATGATACGGCACTTAAGCTGAACCGGGTGCTGAAAGACGGAGGATATTGGTTTATAAAGCTGAACCCTTTTTATTCGGCGGAAGAGCTGAAGGGTATGGAATATGAGGAAATGGGACCGCACATGTATGGGGAGAATGGAATCCTGCGGTTAAAACAGGAACCTACACCGTATTGGATGGAAATTTTCAATAAGATTGGACAAGTGGAAAGATATGTGGAATTTCCTTATGAATGGCAGTCTGGCATGAATCGTATTTTTATGATCAAAAAGACAGGAAGTATGCCGGAATGAAAATAGTGATTGTTGAAAGTGATGTTCACAATTTTTTCACAAACAAATTAGCACTCACCACTTGACAGTGCTAGTTATATATGTTATAGTACAGATAGAACAAGAGCTAAAAGCTTTTTATAGAAAGGAGTAATGACATATGTTGATGCCTAGTATTTTTGGAGAAAGTTTATTTGATGATTTGATGGATTTTTCATTTCCTAGAGTGGGAAGAGCAGTTTATAACAGTAATGCACAGAATGTGATGAAAACCGATGTAAAGGAAACAGAGCAGGGATATGAAATCGATATTGATTTGCCGGGATTTAAGAAAGAAGATGTGAAAGCTCAGCTGAAAAACGGTTATCTGACGATTCAGGCTTCACAGAATGCGAATAATGACCAGAAGGATGATAATGGAAAATACATTCGCAGAGAGCGTTTTTCCGGCACTGTAAGCCGAAGCTTTTATGTTGGTGAAAAAGTAAAGGAAGAAGATATTCACGCCAAATTTGAAGATGGTATTTTGAAACTGGCCTTACCAAAGGCGGAGGCTCATAAGGTAGAACAGAATAATTACATTGCGATTGAAGGTTAAAGAGAGGCGGATACTGTCGTAGCTGAATGTTTATGAGAGGGGCAGGGGCAGTATCCGAAGCGCCTCCTTATCCCCCTGGGGCTGTTGTGCAGGATGATAGCATCTGATGTACACAGCCCCCTTATTAAATTACAGAGGAACGGCATTTATTTATAGAAAGGTTATGGTGAGATATATGAATATAAAACCATTGGGAGATAGAGTCGTATTGCAGCAGAAGGAAGCAGAGGAAACAACAAAATCCGGAATCATTATCCCGGACAGTGCTAAAGAAAAACCTCAGGAAGCCGTTGTCGTGGCCGTAGGGCCTGGAAAATATTCGGACGGAAAGCTGGTGCCTGTTTCTGTGAAAGAAGGAGAAATAGTGATTTACTCCAAATATGCAGGTACGCAGATTAAGTTTGGCGATGAAGAATATACGATTGTTTCTGAGAGCGATATTATCGCAAAGATAGAATAGCTGAGAAAGAAGGATGAAGATTATGGCAAAGGATATTTGTTTTGATACGGATGTAAGGAAGAAAATGGAGGCAGGCGTCAATAAACTTGCGGATACTGTGAAAATCACATTGGGACCGAAAGGACGGAATGTGGTGCTGGATAAATCCTATGGCGCTCCGCTGATTACAAATGACGGCGTAACGATTGCAAAAGAAATCGAATTGGAAGACCGATACGAAAATATGGGCGCCCAGTTGGTGAAGGAAGCGGCGACAAAAACAAATGATGTGGCCGGCGACGGTACGACAACAGCCACCGTTCTGACCCAGGCCATGGTCAATGAAGGCATGAAAAATATTGCGGCCGGAGCAAATCCGATTATTCTGAGACGCGGAATGAAAAAAGCGGCGGATGCTGTGCAGAACTCAATTATCGGAATGAGCCATCCGGTCACGGGAAAGGAACATATCGCGAGAGTTGCAGCCGTTTCGTCGGGCAGCGATGAAATCGGTCAGATGATTGCCAATGCCATGGAAAAGGTTGGTGAGAATGGTGTCATTACCATTGAAGAGTCCAAGACGATGAATACGGAAATTGAAGTGGTAGAAGGCATGCAGTTTGATAAAGGCTACCTTTCCGGTTACATGTGCAATGACCAGGAGAAGATGACGGCAAATATGGATAAACCGTATATTCTGGTGACAGATAAAAAAGTATCGAATATCAAAGATATTCTTCCGTTGCTGGAACAGATTATGAAGTCAGGAAGCCGGCTGCTGATTATTGCAGATGATGTGGAAGGCGAAGCCCTGACGACGTTGATTGTCAATAAATTGCGGGGCACCTTAGATGTTGTTGCGGTAAAGGCTCCGGGATACGGAGACAATCGGAAAGCAATGCTGGAGGATATCGCTATTTTGACAGGAGCTGAGGCAGTACTTGACGATTTGGGAATGCAGTTAAAGGATGTTACAATGAGCATGCTCGGACGCGCAGAATCTGTGAAAGTAACAAAAGACAATACGGTTATCATCGGCGGCCAGGGCGGAAAGAAAGAGATTGAGGAACGCGTAAACAGTCTTAAGAGACAGGCTTCAGAGACCTCGTCAGAATTTGATAAAGAAAAGCTTACAGAGCGTATCGCAAAACTTGGCGGCGGTGTGGCTGTTATTAAGATTGGAGCAGCTACGGAAACGGAAATGAAAGAATCGAAATATCGTCTGGAGGACGCCTTGAATGCGACAAAGGCAGCGGTCGAGGAAGGTATCATTGCAGGCGGAGGTTCAGCATATATTCATGCACAGAAAGATTTGGATGAGGTCATTCGTTCGTTGAACGGTGATGAAAAGACAGGCGCTCAGATTGTGGCAAAAGCGTTGGAAGCACCGCTTCGGGCCATTGTTGAAAATGCCGGTCTTGAGGGGGCAGTTATTATAAATAAAGTTAAAGAATCCGCGGTCGGCACGGGATTCGATGCGGCAAACGAAAGATATGCCGACATGGTAGAAATAGGCGTTATTGATCCTGTAAAAGTGACACGAAGTGCCTTAAGCCATGCAGTCAGTGTTGCATCGACACTTCTTACAACAGAAGCCGCGGTTGCCGATATTAAAGAAGCAGCGCCGGCAGCGTCTGCAGGAAGTCCGGAGGTATACTAAATCGTATAATGCGGGGACGGTTGTGAGACTGTTCCCGCATTTATTTTGAAAAATAACAAGCAACAAGGAGGCAATAATATGGTGAAAATACTGTTTGGACAGGTAAAGCAATATAAAAAGGTATCCCTGCTCACCCCTTTGTTCACGGCGCTGGAAGTATTTATGGAAGTGCTGATTCCCTTTGTTATGGCATCCATCATTGATAAAGGAATTACTTCCGGGAACATAAAAGCAGTTTATAGTTATGGAGCTCTGATGTTGGTACTGGCATTTTTGAGCCTTTTGTTTGGGGTGCTGTCCGGCAAATACGGCGCTGAGGCATCCACCGGGTTTGCGGCAAATTTGAGAGAAGCAATGTATGAGAATATACAAACCTTTTCTTTTTCCAATATAGATAAATTCAGTACGGCGGGATTAGTGACGCGAATGACGACGGATGTGACGAATGTGCAGATAGCATTCCAGATGCTTTTGAGGATAACGGTACGGTCTCCGCTGATGCTTTTAAGCAGTATGTGTATGTGCTTTTTCATTAATCGAAAACTGAGCAGTATTTTTCTTGTGGCAGTCGTAGTGCTGGCCCTGGTACTGGTACTCATTATGAGCCGGACACTTCGGATCTATGACCAGGTATTTCGTAAATATGATGAACTGAATGCCAGTGTACAGGAAAATATTTCTGCAATCCGTGTCGTAAAGGCCTTTGTCAGAGAGGATTATGAAAAAGCCAAGTTTAGCAAAGCGGCCGATATGCTGTCAAATCTCGGAAAAAAGGCAGAGACGATTCTTGCCTTAAATAATCCGGTGATGATGCTGGTAGTATACGGATGTATTATCTCATTGTCCTGGTTTGGCGCCCACTATATTGTGGTTGGCGATTTGACGACAGGAGAATTGACTTCCCTGTTCAGCTATGTCATGGGTGTTTTAATGTCTCTGATGATGTTATCCATGGTTTTTGTCATGCTGACCATGAGTGTGGCCAGCGGAAGACGTATTGCGGAGGTGCTCAGTGAAAAGGCAGATTTGATGAATCCGGAACAGCCGGATAAGGAAATTCCGGACGGAAGTATTGACTTTAATCATGTGAGCTTTTCTTATAAACAGGGAAGCGGTGAGGATACTTTGCAGGATATTGATATTCATATCAAATCCGGCGAGACAGTAGGGGTTATCGGCGGCACCGGCTGCGGAAAGTCCAGTCTGGCGAATTTAATCAGTCGTCTGTACGATGTGGATAAAGGCAGTGTTCTGGTAGGCGGCAAGGACGTGCGGACCTATGATTTGGAGACCTTGAGAAATCAGGTTGCAGTGGTACTGCAGAAAAATGTTTTATTTTCAGGAACAATTCTTGACAATCTGCGTTGGGGAAATGAAGCGGCTACGGAGGAAGAATGCCGGGAGGTTTGCCGGCAGGCCTGTGCGGATGAGTTTATTGAACAGTTTCCGGATGTCTATAATACCTGGATTGAGCAGGGAGGAACCAATGTTTCCGGCGGACAGAAGCAGAGGCTTTGTATCGCCAGAGCTCTTTTAAAGAAGCCGAAGGTATTGATTCTGGATGATTCGACCAGTGCGGTGGATACGGCTACGGACGCCCGTATACGGGAAGCATTTGCGAAGAAAATTCCGGGGACTACGAAACTTATCATTGCCCAGAGAATTTCCAGTGTTCAGGATGCGGATCGGATTCTTGTATTAGAGGACGGACAGGTATCCGGCTTTGATACACATGAAAATCTTTTGAAAACGAATTCGATTTATCGGGAAATTTATGACACGCAGATGAAGAGCGGCGGTGACTTTGACCATGCCGATTTGAATCGTGAACAGGTGAGAAAGGATGGGTGAGCAGATGAAAAATCAGAATCATACGAAGAAAAATCAGGGCCGTATCTTTTTAAGGCTGCTGGTATATATGCTGAAAAACTATAAGTTTTCATTTTTATGTGTGGTTATATGTATTCTTGGGACAGCTCTGGCCACCCTTCGGGGAACATTGTTTATGCAGACCCTGATTGATGATTATATCGTACCTTTGACAAAGGCCCAGGTGCCGGATTTTGCACCGTTGGCCCGGGTTCTGTTCAGTATGGTTGGGGTATATGCCGTAGGTATTATCTGTGCCTATACATCGAATCGGATTATGGTCAGCATTACCCAGGGTGTTATGCGGAAGCTCAGAAAAGATTTGTTTACCCATATGGAATCTTTGCCTATCCGGTATTTTGACTCTCACGCCCATGGAGATATCATGTCGGTTTATACAAATGATGTGGATACGCTGCGGCAGGTCATCAGTCAAAGTATTCCCCAGTTCATTAATTCGGCCGTTACCCTCATAGCCACATTTATCAGTATGGTGGTACTCAGTATTCCGCTGACGGTGTTGGCGGTCATCATGGTCTGCGTCATGCTTTTTACGGCATCGAGGTTTGGCCGGAAGTCGTCGGTTTATTTCAGAAGGCAGCAGAGAGAATTGGGTATTGTCAATGGATATATTGAGGAGATGATGGAAGGACAGAAGGTTGTCAAGGTGTTCTGCCATGAGGATAAGAGTCTGAACCAGTTCCGGAAGATTAATCAGGAACTTCGGGAAAGCTCGAATCAGGCGCAGGCCATATCCAATATTATGATGCCGGTCAATGCCAATCTGGGCAATATCAGTTATGTATTGTGTGCGGTGGCCGGAGCATTATTGGCGCTTAGTGGGCATTACAGTCTGACGTTGGGCACGCTGGTTTCCTTTTTGAATCTGAATAAAAACTTTAATCAGCCGATTACCCAGCTCAGCCAGCAGATGAACAGTATTATTATGGCAATTGCAGGCGCAGAACGTGTTTTCGCACTTTTAGATGAAGAACCGGAAACAGACGAAGGGCATGTGGAACTGGTAAATGCAAAAGAAAGCGGGGACGGAACTCTGACGGAGACGGAGGAACGTACCGGGCTCTGGGCCTGGAAATCTCCTCATAAGGACGAAGGAAATGCAACTTACACAAAGGTGGAAGGAAATGTG